>JACATA010000010.1 GCA_013390375.1 Marine Group I thaumarchaeote | reverse complement strand
ATCTAAAAACCAAATCTGTATGTTAAAGAATGGCACAATTACAAAAATGATTTTAGATCCTCAGGAAGTTGGATTAGAAAAAGGTAACATCTCTGACATACAAATAAGCTCAAAAAAAGATGCGATTGAATCATTCTTGACTGTTCTGAATGGCTCAGCAAATAAAACAAAAATTGAAATTACAGCACTAAATGCTGCTGGTGGATTAATAGTGTCAGATATCGCAGATAGTTTTACTGATGCAGTTGAGTTAACGTTAAATGCTATTCATAGCGGTAAGGCATTTGATAAACTAGAAAACTTTGTAAAAAACTGTGGCGACATAAAAAAATTAGAAGAGGTTAAAAAATTATGAAGAATGTTCTAGAAAAATTAGTTATGAATTCACGAAAGGCAATTGATGAAGGATGTTATAATATCACTAAAACACTACCAAAATCAAAAATTGATTTAAAGAAATCAATAAGAGATAACAAACATGCATCTCTTATTACTGAAATAAAATTTTCATCTCCAGCTGAAGGCAAAATTAAAAAATACTCTGATCCAGTGCAAATAGCTAAATCAATGATGTCTGGTGGTACAAAAGCACTTTCCATTTTAACGCAGCCGTATCTATTCGATGGTTCACCGGATTACTTTATCAAAATAAGAAAAAACGTGAAAATTCCATTATTAATGAAGGATATTATCATTGACAAAATACAGATTGATGCAGCAAAAAAAATGGGCGCAGACTATTTTTTACTTATTCAGGCATTATTTGACAAAGGTTTTGTTGATGACATAGACGAACTGATTAGATATGGTCATAGAAATGGTCTGAAGATTTTACTAGAAGCACATACTAAAACGGAGTTTGAAAATGCATTAAAAACTAGAGCAGATATTGTTGGGATTAATAATAGAAATCTAAATACACTTGAAATCAATCTTGACACCACAAGAAACCTTCTACACAATTACAGGAGGAGGTGGAGAAGCAAAAAAATGCCGTTTGAACCTGTATACGGAAAAATGATAGTATCTGAAAGCGGAATCAAATCAACAAATGATATAGACTTTTTACACAATTGTGGTGCAGATGCATTTCTTATAGGTACAAGTATAATGAAAAGCTCAGATATACAAAAGACAGTATCAGAATTGGTGAATGCAATATGAAAATAGGAATGCCAAAAGATGGAAGATTTGGAGATTTTGGAGGAAAGTATATCCCAGAAACACTAGTACCTGCTATTGAAGAACTTGAGGAGAATTATCAGAAAATTAAAAGTGACAAAAGCTTCCAAAACGAACTTGATTATTACTTAAAAAATTATGCGGGAAGACCAACCCCACTTTATTTTGCAAAAAATCTAACAAATTTTGCTGGTGGTGCAAAAATCTATCTCAAGAGAGAGGATTTGCTTCATGGAGGAGCACATAAAATTAACAATACACTTGGTCAGGCTCTACTTGCAAAAAAGATGAAGAAAAAACGAATCATTGCGGAAACTGGTGCGGGGCAACATGGCGTTGCAACAGCAATGGCTTGCTCCTGCTTAGGGTTACCATCAGAGGTTTACATGGGATACAAGGACACAGTCAGACAGCAGCAAAATGTTTTCAGAATGGATTTGCTTGGTTGTAAAGTGTATCCTGTAAAATCAGGTTCACAGACTCTTAAAGATGCAATTAACGAGGCAATTCGTGACTGGATAACTAATGTTGATACAACATACTATCTGCTTGGTTCAGCTGTGGGTCCGCATCCGTACCCCGTGATGGTACGTGACTTTCAATCTATTATTGGAAAGGAAATAAAAAAACAGATGAAAAATGTTCCTGACACAGTAATTGCATGCGTTGGTGGCGGTTCAAATGCAATCGGTACATTTTATCCAATGATTGATGACGGTGTGGAGATGATTGGTGTTGAAGCTGCAGGGAAGGGATTGAAGACGGGCAAGCATTCTGCTACACTAAATGCAGGAAAAAAGGGTGTGTTGCATGGTATGATGACTTATCTACTACAGGACAATGATGGGCAGATTAAGGAAACTCACAGTATTTCAGCAGGATTGGATTATCCAGGAGTTGGTCCAGAGCATGCTTTTTTGAAGGATGTTGGCAAGGTGGAATACAAAAGTGCAACAGACAGCGAGGTGATTGATGCCTTTTTAACACTAACAAGAACTGAAGGAATCATACCCGCACTAGAATCTGCCCATGCAATTTCACATGCAATTAAAATCGCTAAGACAAAACCAAAATCTGATTCAATAGTAGTTACACTATCAGGTCGTGGAGACAAAGACATTGACATCGTAAAACAATATCTAAGGAAAAATGTCAAAAATTCAAGATAAGTTCAAGGAATTAAAATCCAAGAACGAAAAAGCACTGATTTCGTACATTATGACAGGATTTCCCAATGAGAATGCAACACTATCAATAGTTAGAGGTCTTGTTAAAGGTGGAGCAGACATTCTTGAGTTAGGGTTTCCATTCTCTGATCCTATAGCGGATGGTCCTGTCATACAAAATGCAAGTACTGTTTCATTAAACAAAGGTGCAAAGATTGAAAAATTTTTCAAGATCGTGAAAAAAATTAGAAAAGAGACTGATATTCCTCTTGTTTTAATGACGTATACGAATGTCCTTTATACACACGGATATTCTGCATTTATGTTAAAAGCAAAAAGTGCAGGTATTGATGGTCTTATCCTACCAGATATGTCCATTGAAGAATCAAAGGAGTATCTTAAGTCTGCTAAAAAAAACAATCTTGATACAATCTTTTTGGTTTCACCAAATACAAAGAATGATAGACTCAAAAAGATAGCCAAGGCTAGCACTGGCTTTTTGTATTTGGTTGCTGTCTTTGGCACAACTGGTGTACAAACAAAAATTCACAAATATACTATAGATGCAATAAAAAATGCCAAAAAAGTTGTTAATAGAAAACTACCTCTAGGAATTGGATTTGGTGTATCAACTCCGGTCGATGTGAAAAAGTATGTTTCGGCGGGTGTGGATGCAGTCATTGTAGGAAGTGCCAATCTTAAGATTATTGAGAATACGTCTTCATCGAAATTACAGAATAAAATTACAGAATATACAAAAAAGTTGAAGAGAAGTACAAGAATCTAGGAAAAGCTACATAAGGAGGAAAATAGTTACATATCTATGCAGACGAAGTTTATTTTTGTTACAGGCGGTGTGATGTCTGGTCTTGGTAAAGGTATTGTTTCCTCTTCAATTTCAAAACTCTTACAATTATCAAATCAAAAAGTTTCATGTGTAAAAATTGATCCATATCTAAATTTTGATGCTGGGACAATGAATCCTATTATGCATGGCGAAGTGTTTGTCACAGAAGATGGGGGTGAATGCGATATGGATATTGGAAGTTATGAAAGATATCTTAACCAGGATATCCCAAAATCTCATAATATTACAACTGCTCAGATTTATTCCAGTGTTATTGATGCTGAACGAAAAGGGAAATATTTGGGTGCATGCGTTCAGATTATTCCACACATTACCGATGAGATAAAAAACCGCATTAGAACAATTGTAAATGATGAGCATCTTGATGTGTTAATTGTAGAATGTGGTGGTACTGTAGGTGATATAGAAAGCCTCCCATTTCTTGAGGCATTAAGACAAATTAGATTAGAAGATGGTCCTGAAAATGTTATTTTTGTGCATGTAACATTGGCTCCATCATTAGAAGTTGTTGGAGAACAAAAGACAAAACCCACGCAGCATAGTGTCCAAGAATTAAGAAGAATAGGTATTCAGCCAGATCTATTATGTGTCCGTTGTACAATGCCACTGCTGGAAAAAACTAGAAAAAAGATCTCGTTGTTTACAAATGTAGCCGTTGATGATGTATTTTCATGTCATGATGTAAAATCAATTTTCATAATACCACAAATGTTGTATGAACAGGGATTAGTTGATGTGATTTTTAAGAAATTTGCAAAAGTGGGATATGTTGACACATCAAAAAATTGGGATAATTGGAACGTTATCGTCAACTCATTGCAAAAAACAGATAATGCAATTAAAATCGCAATGGTTGGTAAATATGTTACATTAGCAGATAGTTATGTTAGTGTTAATGAAGCACTCAAACATGCTTGTGCCTCAATTGGAAGATCTGTTAATATTGATTGGATTGATTCGGAAACGCTCAATGGAAATCTTAAACAGCTGGATAATTTTGATGGTGTGTTAGTACCTGGTGGATTTGGAACACGCGGTTCTGAGGGAATCATAGATACAGCTATCTATTCACTGGAGAAAAACATACCTTATCTTGGAATTTGTTTTGGCTTTCAACTGGCAGCAATTGCATTTGGTCGTAAAATGTGTAATCTTGAAAATGCAAACTCAACTGAGATTGTCGCAGATACAAAGAATCCAGTTATTGATCTTTTACCAGAACAAAAACAGGAAACAGACATGGGTGGTTCGTTACGATTAGGTGCAAATGAAATTAAAATTAATCAAGACTCGCTAGCGTATAAAATATACAATACTAACAAAATTTTCAAAAGACATAGACATAGATATGAATTTAATACTAAATATCGTGAAGAGTTTCTAAAAAAAGGAATGATTTTTTCAGGAGAAAGCGATGATGGAAAAAGAATGGAAATTTTAGAAGTTCCATCACATAAATTCTTTTTAGGTGTACAGTTTCATCCAGAGTTCAACAGCAGACCTGGATTTCCAGAAGATGTGTTTAAAACATTTGTTACTGTTGCTTCACAAAATTAATCCAGTTTTGCAATTTCATAAATTTTTTGTCTAGCATCTTGCATTGAAACCTTTCTTTTTATGTAACCTTTATCCATTAAATGCTTCATAGCTAGCCTAACTGTTCTACCTGGCAGTAATGTTTTTGATGCAAGCTCTTTCTGTGTCATTGAACCCTCATATTCTAATATTTTTAATAAAAGCTTAGAACTCGGTGGCATAGACAATAATTCTTCTGCTAGTTTTACTTTGTTTGCAAGCGCAGATATAGCTGTAGAATCAGCTTTCATACGAATTATCCTTGCTGATGGTGTAAACTTTGTTGCCTCAAGTTTATTGTTAATTTTGAATCTATCTATTCCATCTAAAACTACATCACAGTGCAAACGTGATGAAATTTCATCAATTTCTATGATACTGTTATCAGAAACTATGATTGGTCTTCTGGTTATATCTAAAGAGTTAACTGAAATAATTCCAAATACATTTGAAGCCTGAAAAATAATAGGTCCACCAGCAGACAAGGAATACGCAGAAGAACCAGTTGGGGTAGAGATAATTACACCGTCACTACTATCATGCCATACCTCCTCATCATTAACTCGTAAAATATATTCCATCAATGTAGCACTTTTTGATGTAAAAACAGATACGTCATTAAGAACAGGGTAGGTATTTTTACCATCAACCTTTACACCAATTCTTGGAACATCTTCAATAACATAATCTTGCTTTTTTATACGATTAAGATAAGAAGGAAGATCTTTCAATTCAATTTGAGCTAAAACCCCATTAGACTCTGATTCGCTTATTCCTAAAACTGGTGTATCTACATCTAAAGCTCTATGAAAATAATTTCGTACACCACGATCACCTCCTAAAACAATTACTAAATCGGCCATCGTAATTTTAGAATTATTTCTGAAATAAAATGACTCAAAACCTGCATCAGAGAGTGTTTCTCGGATTGATTTTGCTGCAAGTTCAGTAGTCTGTATCCCTGCTATACCAATACGCATAATAGACAATTTTCAGCGTATAATAAAAATTAAATCTCTTTGAATTTTACTGTGTTATAAAAATAATATGCATTTGATTCTATAGCGCCTTTTGATGGAATCTTTTCCAGACCTATTTGCTTACTTTCTAATGCAGCTTGTACAGCTCCTCCTCCAAAACTAAGTGCCCAAAGAATATCTTTTTCCCTTAACATGGTACAACAAAACGCTGCACAAAAAATATCACCAATTCCAGTAGTATCAACAAGTTCAAGATTAGGTAATGTTATAGAATAAATTCTATTTTTAGACAACAATGATATGTTTTGCTTATCAGTTAGAATCACACTATCAATTCCTTTTTTTTGAAGAATTTTTATTCCATCAACATTGGATGTACCTGTAAGATATTTTAGTTCATCTTGGTTTACTTTTATCGCTGAAATATTAGATAAATTTAGATCAGCCTGTTCAAGATATATCTTGTTTTCTGAATTTTTTCTTCTCAAAAATCCTTGAGGATCCAATAAAACAAAGTTTGCATTCTTTTTAATTTTTTCAAACAACTCAATTGAAATTTCATCAAATAACGGACTGATTATGACACTGTCAGTATCCAATGTGACACTGTTAATAGATTCACATTTGTTTTGCAAAAATAATGTTCTTTCCGAATTTACTAAATTTAGTATAAATTGTGTAGTAGGTTTCGTTGATAGCGCATCTTCAAATACAATTTTTTGTTCAGTTAAATAGTTAACAAGTGGAAAATCAGAACCAAATTTTGTATGTAATCTAACGTCAAATTTTAAAATTCTAGCAGTCAGACTACAATAACAAGCAGGACCACCTGGAACAACATATTTTGAATCGTTTATCTGTATCGTATCAATGGTGCAATGTGAAAAAACATCTAACTTCATCTATGTTGTAATTTTATACTCAAGATTATAAATGGGAATAATCGGACATTAGTATGCCTTCAAAGCGTGTTAGTAGAGGTCGTAAGAAGGGTGGAAAAGGTTCCTCAGGTACAGTTCAATGTACCAATTGTGGACAAACAGTACCAAAAGATAAGGCAAAAAAAGTAACATCACGTCTTAGTCTGGTTGAACATCAACTTGCCAAGGAACTTCGGGCTCAAGGAACATACATTGCATCTCCTAAAATTCTAAAATGGTATTGCATATCTTGTGCAATTCACTTTAAAATTCTAAAAATTCGTTCGGCTGCAAAAAGAAGAGAGCATACCAAACTTAGATAAGATTATTCGAATTACGTTACTTTATTTAATGAGATTCTAGTATGTAGACTCTGCCATACCTCGAAATTTAGGCATGCGTTTTTTCTCACCACAATTTACACATTTGTATAGAAATTTTGTTTTCTTTCCAGCCATAACTTTGTCAGAATCAAGGATTTCATGTTGAGTGCTGCTCATACAGGTTCTACACCATCTTTTTTCTGATTCCATGTCGCTATTCTCTTAATGCTTTTGCAGTAACAACAATCCTTTGAATGAATGTGATGGCTGCAATTATAATCACAATAATTATTGCATACTCCATAAACCCGATAATTCCAATAATAGCAATCACAAGAAGTCTTTCAGCACGCTCACCGATTCCAACACCCTGCAAGTTTACCCCGAGAGATTCAGCTTTTGATCGTGTAAAGCTTACAAGTAGTGAAAATGTAATCGCTAAAAATACCAAATATGGTTCTGCAAAACCACCTACTAGTATTCCAAGAAATACAGCAACTTCTGCTATCTTATCAAATGCTGAATCAAGAAAACTGCCAGATTTAGTAATTTTTTGAGAAACTCTGGCAACCTGACCATCAACAATATCAAAAAACCCTGCAACAAGTAGAAGTATTCCGCCTATAATCAGTGAAAATTCAATATTCCAACCATAAATGAATGCAGAAGCAAACGCAAAGGTCAAACCTATACACGACCATCCATTTGGTGAAATACCAGTTGATGCAAAGCTCTTGCCTAATTTTTCAAGATGTGGCTGTAACGAATCCCGTAAATTATTTAACACTAATTTCACCTGCTTAGATTCATCGCAATAATTGTAGCTATCAATTTTGCAGCCATAGATGCGGTAGAACCGTTATCATAAGTTGGATTAAGTTCTACTATATCTGCAGCTACAATCTTTTTGTTTTGTAGTGTTGTAATCAAATCATATAATTCTCTAGATGAAATTCCTACAGCCTCGGGATTACCGACGCCTGGCGCAAATGCAGGATCCAATACATCTAGGTCTATACTCAGATAAAGACTGTCAAAAGTTGATGTGATATCTTTGAGTGATTTAGTTCCATTACCATTACGAATTTCTTTGTCTGATACTGTTGCAATGTTATGTTCCTTTAGAAATGCAAGTTCCTCTTTGACAAACGCCCTTGCTCCTACATGAACAATGTTTTCAGACCCACGTTTTTCAACTATTCTCCTTAGATATGCAGCGTGACTAAGTTTAATGTCTGCGTATTGATCTCTTAGATCATAATGCGCGTCAAATACTACGTATCCAGTATCCTTCGGAAAGCATGTAAAACTTCCTAGAGTAATCAAGTGTTCACCACCTAAAATTATTATCTGTTTGTTTTGTTTTTTTAATTCTGAAGTAATGTTTTCAACCATTTGCAGCATTTCCGCTGCAACGACTGTAGTTTTAGTATTACCAAGATCATTAATATTTACTGTTTCCAAGTCAACGCCAAACTCTGGTTGAAAAATTTCAATATTATTAAATGCGTCACGCATTGCATCAGGTCCAAAACGACAACCTGGTTTGTAAGAATGCGTTGAGTCAAATGGTACACCAAAAATAACAGCTACTGATTCAGAGTCATCATTAGGATTAATAATCAATGGTGAATTTGTCATATGAAGGTCCAGAAAACTCATTTTATTACACCATTATCTGTGGCCTTCGTGATAACAAGATTGGTGAGTTTAATTTTGAAATTGGTTTACCACTTATTGCATCGTGAATCTCCTTTACAAAGTCCTCAACAGAAAGTTGACGCACATCACCAGTTGTTCTATCACGAACACTCAAACTAGTAGACTTCACTTCTTTTTCTCCAATTACCAAAACATAACTAATCCATTCTTTTTCTGCATCCCTAATTCTTTTACTGATTGTATCATTCCTGTCATCAATATCAACTCGTATATTCTGCTTAGTTAATTTGCTAGCAAGATCATTACTAAATTCTAGAAAATCATTCTTTAGAGGAATTACTCTTACTTGTGTAGGTGCTAACCAAAGTGGAAATTGTGGTCTTTTCCCATCTTTTATTTGCTTAGCAAACTTTTCCAATAATGCGTAAATCACACGTTCTACTGCGCCAGATGGCGAGTTATGTAAAATGATTGGGTGTTGTTGTTTATTTTTTTCATCAGTAAATGTAATTCCGTAACGTTTAGCGTTTTCAACATCGATTTGATCAGTTGACAATGCGCTCGCTTTGCCTAAATTATCAACAAAATTAAATTCCCATTTCATTACGAAGTAAAAGAATTGCTCTTTCCACATCTCAACTAAAACTGGTTTTCCCACCTTTGAAACCAACTGTTTGATTAATTCTTTGTTTTTATTATAAAAGTCCTCAGTAAATCTAATACCCGTTTCATAATCATTTTCTTCAATTCCTAATCCTGACAAAACTTCACGAGAAAGATCAAACCTTTTTCTAAATTCGTCGATTGCTTGTGACATATCTTTACAAAACGCATGGCAGTCAGGCATAGTAAATGCTCTTAGTCTTCTTAGACCAACAAGTTCTCCAGATTGTTCTCGTCTGAAACTATAACGAGTAAGTTCATAGAGTTTGTATGGTAGATTTTTGTATGACAATTGAAAATCACTTGCCATTAAAAATTGTCCAAAGCATGCAGAAAATCTTAAGAAAAGATGCCTACCTTCTGAATCTATACTATATTGTCTTGCAGGAAATCTGTTAAAGTAACTTTCCATACTTGGATGGTGTGAATCATACATGATTGGGGTTTCAACCTCAACGCCACCATAGTCATGAACTTTGTCTGTAACATACTGTTCAATTTGGGATTTAATTAGCCTACCATTAGGATAAAATCTCATATTACCAGGATCAGATGCTGGTTCGTAATCAGCAATTGCAAGTTTTTTCATCAGGTTAATATGTGGTGGAGGCTCATCGACACTTCTTTTTTTTGCTGATTCATACTTTGCAAATATTTCGAGCTGTTTATGATTAGAGAAATTAAATTTTTCAATCTCTTCCATTTTACCGTCTGGTGTCATTATGTACCAATATGATTTGATCTTAGATTCAGATTCTAATGCTGTAGATGTTTTTTCCTTAATTGAATCCTTAGAAAAAACTTTGGAACTTTCTGCAAGAGGATGACCCTTTACTTGTATGCTAAAAGCCTTTGTCCATCCAAATGGTGCACGCATAGCATCAATCCCAGTGCATGATTCTTGCATTTCTTTTAAAATTTTAAGACCAGTGCCAGGTGATGCAAGATTAGAGCTTAAATGTGCATATGGATACAACAGTAATTTATTGCAACCAATTTGCTTCATTGATTTTTGAATATCAATGATAGCATTTTTTGCTGTATCTGAATCATCGCCTTCCTCAATTGCAGTAAAACATACTACAACTTCTTCTATACTAATTTTTTTAGGTTCTATTTCTTCTGCAGATTTTATTTCTTTTTTTGTTGGTGTATACTCTATACTATCGCAATGTAATTGTAAAATGCGCATAATCTCACACAAATTGAATTATTGAATTAAGTGTTATGATTACTACTAGCTATGACTAAACTAGTCATAGCTAAAGTGATTAGCTAGATTCTAGCTAAAATTAACTGGTAAATCGCCTCTACGATCTTCTCTTGCCTTTGAATTTTTGTTTATGTTTTTTTTCCACTTGTGATTTAGAAGATTCTAAACGTTTTCGTTTTAATTTTCTTCTTTTGTTTATCTCATGTTGTCGCATTATAACCAATTATCAGCAATTTGGACAACTAGAACCTTTATTCTTTTTGGGTTTACCATGAGCTTTTAGCATATGTTTTACCATTCTATCTGGAGCTGAAAATTCCATTCCACAAAATTTACAGGTTGTACCAGTAATTACAATCTCCTTATTCCTTCTAAAAAAATTCATAATTTTAAATGATAAATTGTTTACAATAAAGTGTTAGGATTAGCCTTTATTAGCGATATAATGCAAAAATCTTATTCTTGATCCTTTTCCAACTAGAAACCCTGTCGTTTTCTACGTATTATCGATATAACCACAACTGCAACAGCTATAGCAGTTCCTACAAGGATGTAAGGCAAGATTGAGGATTCAGCCATGCTGAATTATACTTTCAGCTTTCTTAAAAAGAAGATTGCATTTAAAAAAATAGCTAGATTAATTCAACAATTCTAATTTTTTGAAATTTTTTCTTGATTTTAATTGGTAAATCTTGACTAGTTTCGTGTTATCAATTTGATATATCTATATCATTAACTAAATCCAGCCCCAAATTCGTCACCTTTAGTTAATGGGTCAATGTCAGGCGCTTGCTTTAATTTTAGATATAAAAATGCCTCATTAACTAGATCAGATGCTGCATCCTGATCAAGCCCATAATTCTGTTTTGCAAAATCATGATACTTTCTGAGTTTGTTTTGGTCCTGCTCATCAAGAGAAATATTATCAGATAAAATCAATTCAGCAATTTTTTCAATTCTTAAATTGTGTTCAGATTCTTCCATAAATTAATCAGCTAATTGTCTTTTAAAAAATATACCAACTATTCATTTTCATCATGACCTAAAACATGATTAATGCAATAATATTCGTCATTCATTGTACAATAGTAAAGTGACTCTTCCTTACACAATGAACAAATTGGCTTTTTATCATCCGAGGATAGTTTTTGGTGATAAGCTGTGTTTGTCATTTTCCATCTAAAAATATTAATGAACGTAGTATTAAGCCAGAAATACCCAAATTATCAGTTAAAAATTTACTAGAACGTTCTAATGCGTTATTCCCACGAAATCCTTCATCATAAACCATTTCAACGGAACCCTTGTCAGTTTCAACTAATGATGTAATTAGAGAATATGGTCCCAGTTTTTTATCATTTTTTTCAGTGTATAATCGTAACTGGATGTTTTTTATTTTGTAACCACGCTCTGCTATATCCCCGCCAGAAAGTATCTGAATAATTTTATCGGGAATCCGGTCTATTCGTTCTGGATTTGAGATATCAACATACTTCATAGTAGATTTTAAACTGTTTTGAATTTAGATTTTTTGAAATGGTCACGCCAAAACAGGTTTATTTATCAATATTAGACTTCATGTAATGGATCAACATCATTTTAGGGGTAATGATATTCCACATATCAAACTTGACCCCAATATGTCAATAGAAGACTTGGTGAAAATTTATTCAGAATCTGGATTTAACGGACGAAAACTTGGCGAGGCTGCAAAGGTTTATGCAAAAATGATAAAAGAAAATGCAACTATTTGTTTAACTGCTTCTGGAGCTTTGGCACCAGTTGGCTTTGGTGGAATTTTTAAAACTCTAATTGAAAGAGGGTTTGTAGATTGGATAATTACAACTGGTGCTAATGTGTATCACGAAGACCATTTTGCATGGGGATTACCAGTAAAACAAGGTGATTTCCAAGTTGATGATGAGAAATTATATGATATGGGAATTGTTCGGATTAGAGATGTGTTTATCAAATTTTATGAAACGTTAGAAGCTCAAGACCAAGTTATTCAAAAAGCATTCAAAAACAATTTTGTTGATAAACCATTTACTACCGCTGAGTTTTGTAATTTTTTGGGTAAAATAAGCAGTGAAAACTCAAAATATCCTGAAAGAAGTTTTGTTACTACAGCGTATAATTATGATGTACCAATTTACATATCAACGCTAAAAGACTCTTCTCTTGCCCTTAATTTAGCAGTTCATAGATTAAGAGGGAAGACGTATAGCTTAGATTTTGTAAGAGAAATTTTAGAACAAGCATCTATTCTATTCAACTCTAAAAAATCTGGAATAGTTGAATTAGGTGGCGGTGTTCCAAAAAATACTGCTCAACAGACTGGTCCACTTCTTGACCAAATACTTCGCCAAAACACTGGTGGCCAAGATTACATAATACAGATCACAGATGCAAGACCTGATACTGGCGGATTGTCAGGTGCCACACTGCAAGAAGGAAAAAGCTGGGGTAAGGTAAAAGATGCTAATCATGATATGGTAACTGTTTACACTGATGCAACTATAGCGTTTCCAATTCTTGCGCTGTATGTAATTAGTAACCAAAAACCAAGAAAACCAAAACGTCTTTACAAAAAACTTGATACATACTATAATAATCTCAAAAGGGAATTTTTTAAAAATGCTGAAAAATATTATGATAAATAGATTCTGAATAAATATTTCTTAATATATATCAAATCTTGCACGTTCTAAAGATCTATCATCTCTAGTTTCTTTTTTCCATTCTTTGTAATGATCTTTGCAAAGAGCGGCCTTTTTGCTATTAACAGATACACGTAAACCAGCTCCTTCAATTTTTTTGGTGTTTAGAGAACGAAATCCGTCGTTATCACAACCAGACACATTACATTTTGCACCCTTTGCAATTATTCCCATAAAATTTTTGTGCACTTATAGATAATAAATTATGCCATTACAATAATAAATTCTAAAAAATATTTGCAAAATTAATTAATTATTCGTTTATAAGTAGGAATTCTTTTTTTGAATAAAATGGGCGGATCAAAAAATAAATCCCCAGCACAAAAAGATAAATCACAAAAAAAAGATGCAAAATCTAAAAAATCTGAAAAGAGTAATGTAGCAAAGACTGGGCCTTCAGTAATTATTGATGAATCCAAGGCAATAAAATACATCAATGCTGCCAAAGTAATTACTGTACAGGATTTAGCAAGACAAACTGATGTTAAAATTTCTGCAGCTAATTCATTCTTACAAAAATTACTTGGTGAGGGAACAGTGGAAAGGATTGGAGGTTTCAGCGGTCATCATTTATACAAATCAGTTTCTGGAAAGTGATAAAACATCGCTAGATTTTATTGCCTTTAATTTTTTAATATCACCTGTTATTTTACCAACAATTGTCATCAGTTTTCCGCCAAATACATCATCCATATAAAAGCAAATACTTCCTTCTGTTGGTAAAAATGCAATATCACCTTTTTTAAAATCTGTTCTTTTCCGTTCTATTCCTGAATTAATTCTCGTCTCAAAATATACAACAGATTGCCCCATATGATGTGCATTTCCATTCAAAGGTAACATGCGTGTGATTAACCCTACTGTCGTTGGAGAAAGATGACGTTTTAATTGGCATGAAATTCTTTCAGCACCATTAATTTCTAAAATTACATCAACTCTTGAAACCGTTCCTGATTGCATTTCTCGATTCTAGCTCGTAGAATATATAACCGCTTTCAGATGATTTTACGGTTGCCTAAGTCAGATGAAAATATAGACGAAACACATGAAGCCGTCAATTCAGAAGATGATGACTCGGTCAATGAAAACATTACCAAAATGCTGAATAAAAGTACTGAAACTGCCATTGAACAATATAGAAAAGTACGTGAAAATGGTAGAAAGGAAATTACTGAAAAAGAAATGGCAGAAATTGATAAAGAATGTGAGATTATTAGAAATCGTGAAATAATAACTAAAGACTTACCGCACAAAAAGGTAGAAATTACTAGCAAGGATGGCCAAATTGTTATTGGACCACCGATGTTAACTAGATTTGAAAAGGCGAGAATTATGGGTGCACGTACACTTCAACTATCTCTTGGTGCGCCTGTATTCATTGAAATTCCAAAAAATGCAACAACATCACTTGAAATCGCAATGGAAGAATTAAAACAAAGAGTGATACCAATTGTAATTAAAAGAACATTACCTAATGGGGATTATCAGAACCTTCCACTAGACAAATTTGAATAGATCAATCATCTATAAAATTTAAAAGAAATAAAATTTTGTTTATTAATAAATAGTAAAGGATGTCAAAATGTTCAAATCTACAATTGATTACACAGATGAAAAATTTCTAATTACCAATGAACCTGTGATGATATTAGCAATGGACGTATTACAAGTATTAAATAAAATTGGTAAAATAACAATCATAGGAAAGGACGAATCATGCCCAGCCACAGTGTCTGTTGCTAATATAATTACCCAAAATATTTTAAATGGTATTACAAAAACTGAGAAAATTTCTGTTGACAGTGAAATTTCAGATGACGGGCGTCTGATTTCAACAATTGAAATTATTATAACAAAGATTAGTAGCTAATAAACACTGCCAGGACCTTTGAGTAGCATATTTTCGCATTCTTTACATACAACTTCATCAATATCCGACTCTAGATTGTGATGAATATCACAGATAAGCAAGCTAGATTTTATGTAATTACATAACCCAATAAATTTTGATAAACTTAATGGAGTGTATGCATCGTCAGAAGCCAAGTTATCAGTTATCTCAGTGATCATACTTGCAACTTGCTTTTCTTCTAGAAGTTTCTCAATTAGTTTAGGATCACCGCGTATTCCACGAATATAGTTACTAACTGCAGCTTGAGTAACACCCAACAATCGTGATATTTCGTCTTCACGTATGTTATGTTTTTTAGCAAGATCCTTTGCTAAAATTGCTCGTAGTGCAGGAATCAATGATTTTGATTCTATTTCAGCAGGTAATAGCATAATCCATCACACTATCAATGATATAAAAATCCGATTAAAATTAGCTATAACTATTTACTCATTACTTGTATACATTTTTGAGATTAATGGGTGAATCTATAGAAAATATTAGATTACTCTTAGAAGAGATCACTATACAGTGTGACGCAAATTGGATTGCATTCTCAGGCGGACTTGATAGTAGTATTCTAGCACAAATAAAAAAAGATCAAGGTTTGAATGCCATAACAATTATTGCCAAAGATTTTCTTGGAACTGATTTACCATATTCACAAATTGCTGCAAAACATATTGATATTCCTTTAGAATTAAAATATGTAAATATTGATGAGATGTTAAGTGCGATAGAAAGCACAATCAAAATCTTAAAAAATTTTAACGATATTGAGATTAGAAACTCAATTGTTCCATATCTTTACTTGAATACACTAAAGGAAAAAAACGTAACAAAAGTAATTACTGGCGATGGTGCAGATGAAATATTTGCTGGATATAATTTCTTAGTAAAAAAGGATCATACAGAACTGAAAAGCGAACTGAAAAGAATCAAAGAAATAATGCATTTTACATCACAAAAAATTGCCAACGAATTAAGCATATCAATTCAGATGCCGTTTGTTGATGAAAACATTATCAGGTCAGTTGAAACGTTACCAGATAATTTACTAATAAACCAAAAAGACGGTATCAAATTTGGTAAATGGATTCTGCGAAAGGCATTTGAAAATGACTTGCCATCCAGCGTGATATGGAGAGAAAAAACACCGATGCAAGATGGTTCAGGTACTGTCAGCTTGACCAAACTGTTTGACTCAATCATTACAGATGATATTTTTGAAGAAAAGACAAAAAAAATCAAAAGTGGGGATAATGTAACGATCAGAACAAAAGAATCATTACATTACTACGAACTCTACAAAGAAAATTTTAGAATTCCTGATTGCCAAGACAGAAAAAATCTATGTTCAGACTGTAATGCTGAAATAGTTAGTAATTCAAAATTTTGTAGAATGTGTGGAAAGTTTCCTATCTAAGATTTGTTTTTATATTTTTTTGGTTTTTTTATAAAAATTTTTCTGCAACCATTGCAACAAAAATAATATTTTTTGCCCTTATGTTCATGAACAAGTGCAAGACTTTCATCCATTTCTATTCCACAAACAGGATCAACTGGCACGGTAATATTTTTATTATAATCTATAAGTATGTTATTGAATTTTTTCAAACAATGTTTACAAGAAAACCTACAACAAGTAGTACACCAGTAATTCTACTGAAATATAATGTTGAACTCATAACTGGAATAAGATTGGTTAATTTATCATAGTTTTGTTTTAATTTTAGTCCAGATCTTATTATCAAAGGAACTGTTGATAAAATAATTAAACAAAAAACTGGAAAAATTTCAAAAATGACAGCAATTATAGTTATCCCGTAAGTAATTGCGGGGAATATCCATAAAATGGTGCATGCTTTTTGCTTTCCCAGATTGATAACAAGTGTTTTTCTTCCTTTTGCCTTATCTGCATCATGATCAGGAAATGATGTAATGAATAGGACGAGCGAGGATAATACACCTATAACAATTCCAGCCAATACTGTTGACTCTGTAATCTGTGACGTTTGGACAAAATATGTTCCTATAACAATCATACTTCCTTTAATTGCAACAAAAACTTCTGCTAATCCCCAGTCAACAATTTTGGTTGAGTAAAAGTAAATCGATATTACTGCAAAGGCTAGAATTATTCCTATAACAATACCATCAGTTGCAACAAAATATATGCCAATTGCGGTTCCGATTATTAAAAAAGTAATGCCAGCTGCATAGACTTGAGCAGGCTTTAGTAGGCCTTCGGGAAGAACGCCTGAACCACCACTCATTTTTGTTCTATGTGTTGTAGTATCTATCCCTCGTTTGAAATCCCAATAATCATTAAGTAAATCCACACTAGCATGAAGAGCTAGTACACCGCATATTGTAAGTATGGCATCAAATATAGTAATACTGCTGGTATTCCACCAAGTAATTGCTAAACCTACAGATACAGCTATTATTGATGCTAGTAAAAAACGAACGCGTATCACACGTAGCCAAACAGAAATCATTACACTAACGATTCATTACTCACACTAATTGGTTTTCTTCCCATAAAACCAGTGTCTTTTTCATGCCAAAATTTAATCACTGTCTCCCCTTCTTTCCAACAAAGCCAAATCTCTTCATCAAAACGCTTTGCAGGAAAGTCAAGCAAGCCCTCATCAAGTCCCTTCAAGAATACACCTGTGCTTTCCAAGTCTTCTATTGATTGGTAAAATTTTGTGATTGTAGAATTAAGTTTTCTTTTGATAATAGCGTATTCTTCTAAAGAAGCCGTAGGTGTAATGCCAGATGCTAATTGCTGTTCCATTTTCATAACTTCAGCCTTCATTTTTTTTGCATAACTAAATTTCTTAATTACTGTAGGAAGAATTTTGTTAGCATCATTCACAGAAAAGTACGATTTCATAAAACATTATTTAGAATTGAATAATTTAAAGTAAATCATATATTGTTTTCTGAATTAACAAACATTAACTTTGGCAAATAAAATAAAGTGCTCACATATTCTTGTACAGAAACAAAGTGAGGCAATTGCCATATTAGATAAAATAAGGCAAGGTGAAAAATTTGGAAAACTAGCCAGAGAGCTTTCTGTTGATTCAGGGAGCGCAAAACGAGATGGTAATTTAGGATATTTTGGTAGGGGAAAAATGGTCAAGGAGTTTGAAACTGCAGCATTTAATTTGGAAGTTGGTAAAATTTCAGAACCTGTGAAAACCCAATACGGTTATCATATCATCAAGAGACTTAGCTAAGCTTTTGTCAACTAACCACGATAAGAAATTAAGTGAATTATACGATTTGAAAGAGATGTACGAAACTAGATTAAAGTCTGATAATATAGATAAGAGTTTGAAAATTCATTATCAAATTATGCTTGATTCTATTAATGAAAAAATTGAGAAGAGGCAAATTTTCCGAAAATATTTCACTCAAAGATTGGAGAAATCAACAGTTTGTCCAAGTTGTCATAAGGAAATGTCATCACATGACACTGCTCAAGTTATTCAATGTATGCGTAATTTTATCAAATCATAATTAAAAAAAGTCATCCATCACTTGCTTATTTTTTTCAAGATGCTTAGTAATCTTATCACCCATATTATCTGCTAATTTTACTTTTCGTTTACCAATCCAATAGTACGCCTCATCGATGGTATCCTTTGCAATCAATACCACCAAACGACCTCTATCTTTTCTACCCGTTCTTCCCTTTCTCTGCACAAATCTAATTGAGCTTGGCACATTATCATAAAAAATTACCAAATTGACCTCAGAAATGTCCAGGCCTTCCTCACCAACTCTTGTTGCGACAAGAGCTTTAGTTATGCCATCCCTAAATCTTTGTACAGTTTCTATCTGTTCTTGCTGTTTTAGTCCAGTTTTACCTGCCTTTCCAATTAGAATTTCAGCTGCAATGTTCATCTCAACTAATTGTTTCCGAATAACATCAACAGAATCACGATAACTTGAAAAAATCAATACTTTTGATTCCGTATTACGTAAAATTTCTACTAGTTTGTCAATTTTAGGATGTTCAATGCCATTAGCCTGCGCGCTTTTTGCTAAATCAATTGCTCTTGTAAAGTTTTGATCAGTCTCAAAAAGTTCCTTGATTCCAGCACCTTTTTTGCTCCTTGTCCTCTCACAAAATTTTAGAAATGGTGTTATGCCATGTGCTTCAAAAATATTAAGTGCATATGTTATTCTGATTGCTGTAAATAATGGCTTTGCAGAACGTAGATTTTGTTTTAAAACAAACTGCCTGGAGTTTAATAATTGTGAGAGAGATTTATTATCGGAAAGTCTAAGCCCGTTTCTCCGAAGTTCTGTGTAACGTTGGTCTAACGCAAGCTTGATGTATCTTTGAATAATTTTCATATCAGATGAAAGATCTACTCTAACCCATTCTGTGTCAGTTTCTTGAATGTATGGTTTTACATCTGGGCTTGAATCATTTCGCTCAGCTAGACTTTTGATATGTAAATTGTCACAAATTTCTTTTGCTTTTTCTTTTTCACTAGGTAATGTAGCTGTCATTCCAAGTATTCGTATATCTAATCCACTCAATTGTTCTGCTATTTTCACGTATGCGTAATCGCCTACTGCTCTATGCGCCTCATCAAAAATAATCAGACTGAATTGATTTGTATCAACTATTTTTCTAGCAATATCATTTCTAGTAATCTCAGGAGTTGCACAAATTATGCTGTTGATCCAGAGTTTTTTTCTCTTTGCTAGTAAATCTTCACCAGTTATTAATACAATGTCATCAATTGCAAGTGTATTTTTCAAAAACTCGTAATGCTGATTTACTAATACCTTAGTTGGCGCTAAAAACAAAACTCCGCCATTTCCTTTAGCAATATAATCAGCAATAACATGTAATGCTACTACTGTTTTTCCTAACCCAGTTGGCAATATGACTAAACAATTTTCATTTTTTGCTTGGTTGGCTAAATTAATTTGGTAATCTCTCACCTCAACTGAATTTGGAACAATAAATTTATGTTCAACATTTTTTGCAGACAACTAATCCCATCTATTAGAATTAATGAATTATTTTGATTTTATAGTTTTGAATTACATAATTTTGACTTGTTCATAATCACAAATCATACTTTTTGAGTATTAATAGAAAATTCTTTCATCTTATATTAGAGAATATGAAAATACATTTCATGCCAATACAGTTTGAAAGGCCACCGTGGGATGAATATTTCATGTTGCAAGCTGAATTGGCTAAATTACGTTCAAACTGCATGACACGAAAGGTTGGTGCTGTAATAGTTCGGGACCACAGACAAATTGCTACGGGTTATAATGGAACTCCGCCAGGAATTAAAAATTGTTTTGAGGGTGGATGTAAAAGATGCCAAGATAGGATGGATGGTAAAATAGAATCAGGTGCCTCTCTTGATCGATGTCTTTGTAGCCATGCCGAGGCTAATGCAATAATGCATTGCGCAATTTTAGGCATTGGAACAGGTACGAAGGATGCCATTTTGTATACCACATTTATTCCATGCTTAGAATGTACTAAAATGGCTATTACCATCGGAATTAAAAAAATAATATGTCTTGATACTTATCCTGAGACGGATTATAATCTGATTAAGGAATCAGGTGTTACTATTGAAATGCTGGATAAAAATAGAATCCAATACTGGACAAAATCATTACTAAATTTGTAAAATGTCAAATCAACTAGAAAAAAATGAAATGGAAAACATGCCATATGGATTATTAATTTCAGCTACATACAATAGCCAAAAAAATGCAGCAGTTTTAAAATTCTATGATCCAACATCTCAAAGGATTTTTTTATGGGCTGATAAATCAGGGCACAAGCCGTACTGTTATTCCAAATTATCACCCGATGAGATACCAACTGAAATTTCTGAACGGGATGACGTTATTGAGATAAAACAGGTTAAACTGCTGGACATATTAAACGATAAACCGATAAATGTTTCAAAAATAGTAGTTAAGGATCCGTTAGCAATAGGTGGCACACAGACAAACAAAAGCATCAGAAACTTAATTGATACATGGGAATCGGATATAAAATATTATGAAAATTATCTTTACGATAATTCACTGATTGTTGGGAAATATTACAAAATAGAAAATGATGCAATTATCCCATACGATTTAGAAATTTCTGATGAAACTCAATTGTCATTAAAGAACATGTTGTTAGACAAACAAAGTGATACCAACTTGCCCGACCCAAAGCAATTTGATGAGCATGTTGCGCAGTGGGCAAATCTTCTCAATCAGCCCATACCAAAAATCAAAAGAGTGAGTTTGGACATTGAAGTTGAATCAGAAGTTGGTCGTATTCCTGATCCTAAGACCGCAGAAAAAAAAATCACAGCTGTAGGTTTTGAAGGTAGTGATGGATTAAAACAGGTTTTCATTTTACGGCGAAGTGGAATTGAAGAAGGTGTAAATGAGCTATTATCCGGTGTCAAGATCATATTTTATGACGAAACGAAAGAAAGGGAGATGATATTAGATACATTTGAATTAATAGAAAAATATCCATTACTTATTACATACAATGGTGATGGATTTGATTTACCATATCTGTATAACCGTGCTAATAGACTAGGAATTGATAGACAAAAAAACCCGCTATACATGATGAGGGATTCAGCTACACTAACTGACGGTGTACATCTTGACTTGTATAGAACCATGTCTAATCGTGCATTTCAAATTTACGCCTTTGGTCAAAAGTATAGTGATTTTTCGTTAAACAGTGTAGCAAAAGGATTGCTTGGTGAAAAGAAAATTGATTATGGTGTTGAACTTGGTAATTTAACATTATACCAGACTGCGAATTATTGTCAAAATGATGCTAGGATAACATACAACCTAACTGGCTTCAACAATGATTTGTTGATGAATTTACTTGTTGTAATTAGTAGGATTGCAAGAATGCCAATTGATGATATATCTAGGATGGGTGTGTCACAATGGATTCGCAGTTTGCTATATTATGAACATAGACAGAATGGAATATTAATTCCCAGAAGACAAGAGCTTGACAATAAATCATCTGGTGTATCAAATGATGCAATAATCAAGGATAAGAAATTTCGAGGTGGGTTAGTCGTTGAACCGAAAGTGGGAATACATTTTGACGTCACAGTTATGGATTTTGCAAGCCTCTATCCAAGCATTATAAAAGTCAAAAATCTATCATACGAAACGGTAAGATGCTCGCATGATGAGTGTAAGAAAAATACTATACCTCAAACAAATCATTGGGTCTGCACCAAAAAAAATGGCCTGACCTCTGTTCTAATTGGTTCCTTAAGGGACTTGAGAGTAAACTATTACAAAAATATGGCAAAAAAAGACACGCTCACGGCTGAGGAAAGGCAACTTTTCACTGTTGTTAGTCAGGCGCTAAAAGTCATACTTAATGCAAGCTATGGAGTTATGGGCGCAGAGATTTTTCCATTATACTTTTTGCCTGCGGCAGAAGCAACAACTGCAACAGGTAGACACATTATTCTAAGCACTATTAACAAATGTAAAGAATCTGGAATTGATGTTCTGTATGGCGATACTGATTCACTATTTGTAAAGAAACCTACCCCTAAACAAATTGAGGATATAATCACTAGCGCAAAGATAGATCATAATGTAGAATTAGAAATTGACAAAGAATACAGATATGTAGTATTAAGCGGTAGAAAGAAGAATTATCTTGGTGTTACAAAAAATGGCAAAGTTGATGTTAAGGGCCTAACAGGAAAAAAATCACATACACCGCCATTTATCAAAACATTGTTTTATGAAATACTTGATATACTGTCTAAAATTAAAACAGTTGGAGAGTTTGAAAGTGCAAAAAATAAAATTTCTGACAAGATTGCTCAATGTGCAAGAAAGGTGCAAGCTAAAGAAATACCATTACAGGATCTGGTTTTCAATGTAATGTTAAGCAAAGCACCAAAAGATTATACAAAAACTGTACCACAACATATTCGTGCAGCAAAACAATTAGAGTCTATCAGAGAAATAAAAAAAGGAGACATAATATCATATGTTAAAATATTAAACAAGCCTGGAGTCAAACCAATTGAAATGGCACGTAAAAGTGAGATTGATTCATCGAAATATATGGAATTTATGGAAAGCATGCTAGACCAGATAACGTCATCAATGGACTTGGATTTTGATACAATCTTAGGAAAACCAAAACAAACTGGACTTGAACAATTCTTCTGGAATTAGAATACAATGGAATTAGACGAAACAACGATGGGGGTGATTGGTATCATTGCTGGTATCTTAATCTTGTCAGGCTGGGTTCCACAAATAGTTAAAGGCTATAAAACTAAAAGATTGAATGATATTTCGTCATATCTAATGATCCTAATTTTTGCTGGTGCAGTTTTATGGTTGATCTACGGAATGGCTTTGGATGATGTTTACATTATGGGTGTTAACCTGGCTGCAATGGTTTTAACAATGATTGTATTATCTATGAAACTAAAATATGAGAAAGCTACACACAACAAGTGAATAACATGTTCATAATTAACTGTAAAAACTATAATGAAATCTCTGGTGAAAAAATTAACAAGCTTGCAAACATTGCAGAAAAAATTTCAAAAAAATACAAGATTCCGATTGCTGTAGCTCCACCTCATCATCAATTAGCATCAATAAAAAAATCAAAATTACTTGTGTTTGCACAGCATCTTGATGATGCCAAAGTTGGAAGTACAACTGGATATATGATTCCTGAAATTGTAAAAAAATCTAATGTTAATGGTGCATTGATTAACCACAGTGAACATAGAATTTCACCAAAAGAAATTACAAATCTAGTTAAAAGACTCAAAAAATTAAAAATGAAGACTGTTGTTTGTGTAAAAAATGTACGTGAGGCAGAAAAATATGCAAAGCTAAACCCTACATACATTGCAATCGAACCACCTGAATTGATTGGTACAGGCAGAGCAATTTCAAATGAGAGACCAGAACTGATTACAAAGTCATTGCATGTAGTAAAAAAAGCAAAAAATTCAACAAAGCTTCTTTGTGGTGCGGGAATTGTAACGAATAAGGATGTTAAACGTGCAATTGAATTAGGCTCACATGGCATTCTAGTAGCAAGTGGAATTGTTAAATCCAGAAATTGGCAGAGAGATATTGAAGGCTTTGCTAAGGCAATCCTTTAAAAACGGCTCAGTTTGATTTGATAATCTAAGTGATAGCAGTGAAATCGATCTATGCGTTTGAGGATGCAAACAGCAAAAACAGAATGCTGCTAGGTGGTAAGGGTGCCGGCTTAAGTGAAATGACAAGACTCAAACTTCCTGTCTCGTCTGGATTTACAATTACTACTGAAGTCTGTAATAATTATTATAAAAATAAAAAACGTCTTCCAAAAAATCTCATGGTAGAAGTTAGTAAGAATATCTCAAAAATTGAAAAAAAGACTGGTAAAAAATGGAATTCTAGTGTTAATCCATTGCTAGTTTCGGTTAGATCTGGTGCTGCTATCTCGATGCCTGGAATGATGGATACTATTCTTAATCTAGGTCTAAATGATCAAACTGTTCTTGGTTTAGCAAAAAAAACAAACAACCCAAGATTTGCCTGGGATTCCTACAGAAGATTTATCCAACTTTTTGGAAAGGTTGTATTCGGTGTTAAGGATGAAAAATTTGATGATGTTTTAGATGCAGCAAAGAAAAAACAGAGAGCAAAAGATGATAGCGAACTTGATGTTAACTCACTTAAAAGAATCGTCACTGAATATAAAAAAATTTGTGAAAAGCACACTAAACGGAAGTTTCCAACAAGCCCAAACGAACAATTGCAATTAGCAATTGAAGCTGTCTTCAAGAGTTGGATGGGTGAAAGAGCCATTGTATACAGAGAAAAGAATAAGATTTCAAAAGACATTGCAAATGGAACTGCTGTAAATGTTCAAACAATGGTATTTGGAAACATGGGAAATGATAGTGCAACTGGTGTGGTATTTACAAGAAATGAAACTGATGGCACTAACGAACTATCAGGTGAATATCTCATAAATGCACAAGGTGAAGACGTGGTTGCTGGGATAAGAACCGGAAAGGCTATTTTAAAACTTCGAAACGAAATGCCAAAATTATATAATGAATTAGACAAGGCATGCAAAAAATTAGAGACACATTTTAGAGAAGTACAAGACATTGAATTTACAATTGAACAAGGCAAATTCTATCTTTTACAAACAAGGGCAGCAAAAATGACTGCATTTGCATGGTGTAAAACTTCGGTAGACTTTGTTAAAGAAAAATTCATCAGTAAAAATAAAGCTCTGACTAGGATACCTGCAGAACAATTGGAAGAGTTACTACATCCAATAATTGATAAAAAGGAGGTAAAAAAATTTGTGAAGCTTGCAAAAGGAATCAATGCTGCGCCTGGTGCTGCAAATGGTATAGCTGTTTTTGATGTCAGAAGAGCAATAGATATGTGCGCTGCCAATCCTAAACTTAAGATTATTCTAGTCAGAAAAGTAACCAAACCGGAAGATGTACCAGCATTTTTTCCATCGAGAGGAATCTTGACGAGTGAAGGCGGAAAATCATCACATGCAGCATTAGTAGCTAGAAGCATGGGAAAACCATGTGTTGTAGGATGCGGTAAATTGAAAGTTGATTATGAAAGAAAAAAGTGTATGGCTGATGGAATAACTATTCGAGAAGGAGATCCAATAACAATTGATGGGAGTTCTGGTAACGTTTTCGTTGGCGAAGTTCCCACAATCAAACCAAAAATACCTATGGAATGGCCAATTCTTCTATCATGGGCGCAAAAAACAAAACGTCTTGGTGTACGTGCAAATGCAGATACACCAGATGATGCAAAACGAGCAAGAAAGTATGGTGCAGAAGGAATAGGTCTATGCAGAACTGAACGAATGTTTAACGCAGCTGACAGACAAGGAATTTTTGTGGATATGATTATGGCAAGAGATGTAAACCAAAGGAAAGAAGTGTTGAAGAAACTTTTACCTCTGCTGAAAGATGACTTTGTACAAATCCTAAAAGCAATGGAAGGTTACAAGGTGACTATACGATTGTTTGATCCGCCATTACATGAATTTTTACCATCTTCAAAAAATAAGAAAGTTTTGGCTAGAGCCAAAGAGCTAGAGGAAGTTAACCCGATGATGGGACACCGTGGCGTCAGGCTTGGAATTACATACCCAGAAATTTATGAAATGCAGATCAGAGCAGTCTTTGAGGCAACAGCAAAACTTGTAAAGAAAAAGATCGATGCGAAACCACAAATCATGATACCGCAAGTTGGTAGCATTGAGGAGCTCAATCACATCAAATCAATTTATGATAATGTAAAATCAGATATAGAAAAGAAATACAGGACTAAATTTAAAATAAATTTTGGAACAATGTTGGAAGTCGTTCGCGCATGTTTAACATCAGATGAATTAGCAAAGACTGCCGAGTTCTTCAGCTTTGGAACAAATGACCTAACACAAGCTGTCTTTAGCTTTAGCAGGGAAGATGCAGAAAGCAAGTTTCTGGAAGAATATAAGAAAAAGGAAATTCTAGAAATAAGTCCATTCCAATCAATCGATGAAAATGGTGTAGGAAATCTAATGAATATCGCAGTTTCACGTGGAAGAAAAATCAAAAGTGATTTGGAAATAGGAATTTGCGGCGAGCATGGTGGTGATCCAGATTCAATCAGATTTTGTCACTCTGCAGACATTTCATATGTTAGTGCATCACCGTTTAGAATCCCAGTAGCAATTGTTGCTGCTGCTCAGGCTGCAATCAACAAAAAATAAAAAAAACTTAGTTAAGTAATACTAAAATTTTTATAATCAAAATTAAGTTAATTATTTCATGCTGCCGAGACTGGAGACCATAAAGGAAGAACGGCAGAAACTCCACCTAACTCAGAAAAAGTTAGCGGGTATGACTGGTGTTAGTACATCCATGATAAACCAGATAGAATCAGGAAGATGCAAGCCGTCATACGATACTGCAAAAAAAATATTTGAAAGTTTGGCAAAACTTGAGGGCCAAACATCAACACGCAATGCAGGAGACATCTGCAGTGGAAAAATAATTAGACTGGCACCTAGTAACACGGTTCGCGATGCAGGAAAAAAAATGCATGAAAAAACAATTGATCAGATACCAATTTTTGATGAGGATGGACTAAAAGGACTAATCACTATTGATATTGTTAATGAATACACAGAACGTAAAGACACCAAAATTAAAAATGTAATGAACCCAAAACCACCTGTAATTGATTTTGAATTCCCTGCAAACGCCCTTTCGCAATTAACTAGAATTTCTGGTTGTGTTCTTGTGGAAAAAAATTCTAAAATTGTAGGAATAATCACTTCATCAGACTTGCTAAAAATGATGTAAGACCATCAAAGTTTTTTTATTTCAGGGTTATCGCGATTCCCTATATCATATCCATCTCGTCTAAGATATTTGAGGGTAAGCTTGTATACCAATTCGTCATGATTTACAGTTTCCAATAGGGATGACCACATTAGTTTACCATTTTCATCAATTTTTGGCTTTAGTTGAGCAGTAAAATCCTCAGCTAACTGTTTGCATTCCTCGTATGTTTTTCCATGACGGTATGCAGTACCACTACCACATCTATCCATTGGAACAGAGCTCTGTTAAAACACCCTTAAGAGATTTTGGATGAATGAATGTAACTTTGGTTCCAGCAGATCCATCTCGAATTTTTCCTAGGAATTGTATACCACATCCTTCCATCCTAGAAACTTCACCTTCTATGTCTGGTGTCTCAAGTGCTATATGATGTAGTCCGCTTCCGCGTTTTTCTAAAAATTTCTTTATTGGACTTGAATCATTTGTAGGTTCCATGAGTTCTATGTTAGCATTTTCTAGGTGTAGGATAGCAACTTTGACCCCCTCAGATTCTACGGTTTCAAATTCAACACTCTTGATATCAAGTGCGTCCTGGTAAGCCTTGGCAGCATCCTCAACGTTTTCTACCGCAATTGCAACATGGTTTATTTTCATCAGAACACCTCCTTTGGTCTATACTCACCAAAAACCTCCCTGAATGTATTGCTAATCTCACCTGTTGTAGCATTGACCAGTACAGCATCCAAAATAAATGGCATCAAGTTTTTGTCAGTTTCAGCTGCCTTTTGCATTTTTGATAAGGCATATTCTGTTTTTTTATTATCTCGTGACTTTCTAAGTTGCTTTATTGCTCTTTCCTGCTTTTTTCCTAGTGAATCACCTATTCTTAGTAGATTCTGTTTCTTCTCAGATTTCTCGTCAAATTTGTTAACACCCACTAGTATGCGCTCATTGCTATCAACTTCTTTCTTGAGTCGGTATGCGTTTTGCCTAATTTCTGATTGGAAAAATCCTTTCTCAATTGCCCCAAGTGCACCACCCATCTTATCAATTTTTTTGAGATAACTCAATGTTTGTTCTTCAATCTCATCACAAAGCGATTCCATGTAATAAGACCCAGCCATTGGATCAACTGTCTTTGTTATTCCACTTTCATACCCAATAATTTGTTGTGTTCGCAATGCAATCTTTGCAGCCTCTTGTGATGGAAGTGCTAATGCCTCATCCTTCGAATTTGTATGAAGTGACTGTGTTCCGCCAAGAACTGCAGCCATTGCTTGTACTGCCACACGAACAATATTATTGTCAGGTTGCTGTGCTGTTAATGATTCACCACTTGTCTGAGTATGAAATCTAAGTTGTAAAGATTTAGGATTCTTTGCATGAAATCTTTCCTTTAGGATTTTTGCGTATACTTTTCTTGCAGTTCTAAACTTTGCAACCTCTTCAAAAAATTCTATAGTACAACAAAAGAAAAAGGAAAGTCTGGGTGCAAAATCATCAATCTTTAATCCGCGGTCTATGCATGTTTGAATATATTCAATTCCATTTGCAATTGTAAACGCAATTTCCTGAACTGCAGTTGCTCCAGCTTCACGCATATGGTAACCTGAGATTGAAATTGGATACCACTGTGGTACATTTTTTGCACAGTAATCAATCATGTCACCTATTAATCTCATAGATGGCTGTGGCGGATAGATGTATGTATTTCTAGCAACATATTCTTTCAATATGTCATTTTGAGTTGTGCCTCTAAGTTCTTTACTTGAAATTCCCTGTAACTTTCCTACAGCAATATAATATGCTAGAAGCGTAGATGCCGTGGCGTTAATTGTCATAGACGTTGAAACCTTTCCTAGATTGATTCCGTTGAATGCAGTTTGCATATCTTTTAGTGACGCAATTGATACACCCACTTTGCCAACCTCACCTTCAGCATGTGATGAATCAGGATCATGACCAATTTGCGTAGGTAAATCAAAAGCCATTGAAAGACCAGTCTGACCACTATCTAGCATGAATTTGTAACGTTTGTTTGACTGTGCCGCATCTCCAAAGCCAGAATATTGACGCATCGTCCAGAGTCTATCACGATACATTCCAGAATGAATTCCGCGTGTAAATGGATACTTACCAGGACTTTCCTTTGAATTTTTTGATTGGTTATAAATTGGTTTAACAGGTATATTAGAATCTGTTACAAATTCATTGGTTTTTGCTTTCTTCTTTTCCATACAATCACTTTACTATACCATTAGATATTTTGTCAGCAGCTTCAAACGGATCCATCTTTCTGTCTTGAACTTTTTTAAGATAATCTGAGTAGGATTTGCTTGAATGAAGCATTGTTGCAACTTTTCGGTTAATATTATTTAAAATAATATCATCAAGTTCTTTGGAAAGTTTTTGCTTTTCTGATAATTTTTTTTCTTTTCTTCTTTTTGTTATGAGCTTTTTCAATTCTGCTAGAAATTCAGAAATTCCCTCCTCAGTCTTTGATGATACCTTGAGAATTGGCGGGTTTTTTTCTACTGTTCCAATAAAGTCTTGAGCCGATTGAAATAACTGTGATGCTCCTTCAAGGTCACTTTTATGTACAAGGTAAATGTCACCAATTTCAGTAATTCCTGCTTTTATGGTTTGGATGCTATCTCCTGTGTGTGGGTTGAATACAACCACTGTAATGTCAGCTATGTTAGAGATTTCTATTTCCGTCTGTCCTGCACCAACACTCTCTATAATTATAGGATCAAATCCAGCATATTCCAGTACACGTATACTGTTCCGTATTGACCTTGAGATTGCTCCAGTAGCACCCCTGGATGCTATGCTTCTGATATATGTTCCAGAATCTGTTGCTTCTGTCATTCGTACCCTGTCGCCAAGTATTGCACCGCCAGATATGTGGCTGGTAGGATCTATTGCCAGTACTGCAGGTTTCATACCCAATTTCTTCAATTTAATCACAGTTTTATCTATCAGTGATGATTTTCCGGCTCCTGCTGGTCCAGTTATGCCTATGATTACAGACTTTCCAGAAGATTTGAATATTTTTTTAATTAATTTTCTTGATTCTTTTTCGTCGTTTTCAAAAATTGAAATTGCCTTTGCGATTGCTCCACGCTTTGCTTTTTTCAAATCAGAAGTAATATCCATGTACAATTATCTTTTGTTTCTACGATAAATATTGGTTATCCTTGACCTTTAGGTTGTACTAATATCTATACACTCAGGAATTTGCTTCAATGTCTTCTTCAAGGTCTTCTCCAAGACCTTTCCACCATTTTACAAATTCTTCAGCCAATCTAGAAAATAGAGGCTCTAATAGCTTATAGATCTATTGATTTACGCGGCAAGACCAGTAACAGGATTTTTCCCCACTCCAACTATGGCTGGTGCATTGGGTCGATGAAAGAACGCTGCTCAAAATGCCAGATTATACTGTAGATAACTTTGGGCTTTGGTTCATCATATGGATGAATCTCAGTTTTTAATTCAATCTTACCAAGTACTTCATGATTTATAGAAAACACAACTGGCATTGATGCCCAGCCATATTTTGGCGCAGAATCAAATTGAACAATTTCCACAAATGATTGTTGTGAAAATTCTTTATGGAACGTTTCTTCCATACCTAAAATCTCAAGAATAACAAGGCTAGTCATTTTAGAATTGTCACTGTAAGTAATTTTAACGATATTGTTCTCTGGTTCGTATACAGCATCCACAAATAATGAATTACAGAATAGCTTATGTGTTTCCGGGCATGGATGTGATGTTGCCTGTTCATCTGTATGTAAAAAAGACACTACAGCAATTGAAGATAATACTAAAGCCACTGTGGTAATTTCTACAATCATAATAGATTTCTTTCTCCAAAAAACCATTTAGTACACTTCGCTTCTGTTCATATAATTATATGAATTCTTTTTTGATGCGTCGCAAAAACTTTGATCTAATTCTAACCCTTTCTAATGTTTGTTCTATAACACGCTCTGTTCCAGGTAAAGGATTTCTTTTGAAAAAGTTACGTACATCCCTTTCCTGTTTATCATCAATTACGCCACCAACGCTGGCTACAATTCTATTCGCAAGTGGGTTTCCAACCCCAAACTTTCTAATTAATTTTTTCCAATGCTTCTTTAACCATGGCCAAAGAACATCTCTGCCATGAATATTGGCTGATATACCCATAATTGGAACGCGGATGTTTTGTGAACGTACATCTGGGGTTAGGGAAAGAGCTAATGTTTTAAGCAGTAAATTTTTTTGCTTGAAATTACACATTGCCATAAGAAATCTAATCTTTTCTTCTTGTAAAGTAGACTTTCTGTAAAGCGACAAAAGTTTACTGTAAGTTTTTTTATCTCCCTGCCATGCAGCTAGTACAAAAACTGGTTCCTGCAGATCAGCAACGAGGGAATTTTTATTTTTAAGAAATTTATTAAAGCGTTTGTTTGCTTCGCCGAGTATCTCCTTATCACCAAGTTTACCAAGTGCAGTAATTACAAAACTACGTAACAGTGAATCGGTATGCTTCTCATTTTTTTTGGAATCCCAACCAAGGCGATCAAATATTGTTCCCAAAAATTGTACAGTGTATGTTCTGATCTCATCAGAGAATTTTTCTTTAATAGTTAGTTTGTATAGATAGTAAAGATTTTGCGCTAAATTTAGCAGAGTGATATAATCATCTTCATCGTGATATGATGTTGTAAAATCAAGATATTCCTGGAGTTGTTTTGTGCCTGATATACACTGTGAAAACAAATCATTTTGTAAACTCCATCTATCAACATGATTCAATATTTTTTCATCAATCAGCAATGATAGATTCGCTAAACTATGATCATCATATTGAACTCTGTAAAACCCATAACGGCCTGAATTTATTATAAAATTTGAATCCTTGTTTTTAAGCGATACACTGCTAGAGTGTGATTTCATTAAGATTGAGTTTTCGTAATTTCCCTCTTCAATCTGTATTGGAATTGCCCATTTATTTTTAGAAACTCTACTCCCATCAGATAAGAAACGCTTCTGTGTTAATGATATTTTTGAATTGTCTCGCTTAACAACTACAATTGGATAGCCAACTTGGTCAATCCATGTTTTCATCATAGAGTCTACAGGCTTGTGTGCAATTTTCCCAATTGAATTCCATAAATCCCGTCCTTCAGCATTTGAATATCTATGCTTAGCAAGATAATGTTTCAGTCCCTTACGGAAGTTTTCTATTCCAACATAATTCTCCAACATACGTAAAACACTTCCACCCTTATCGTAGCTGATTGCGTCAAAGATTTCTCTGATTTGTGCTGGATGTTTTACGTCCACATTTATTGGGTGAGAATTTTTTAATGCGTCAAGACTCATAGCTTGTAACATTGCATCATCTAGAAACTGGTCCCAAAGATCCCACTCTGGATAAAACTTATTCACGATTTTTGTTGCCATGAATGTTGCAAAGCTTTCGTTCAGCCAAAGATCATTCCACCATTTCATTGTGACAAGATTACCAAACCATTGGTGAGCAATCTCATGTGATATTACCTCCGCAATGTACTGCTTTGTCCTGGTTGAAGATGTTTTTGGATCATAAAGCAAAATTGCCTCCCTAAATGTAATTGCGCCCCAATTCTCCATTGCACCAGCAGCAAAGTCAGGTATTGCTATCATGTCAAGTTTTGGAAGGGGATACTTTATGCCGAAATATTTCTCATATTCACCAAGAAACTTTTTGGTAAAGTCTAATGATAGTTTTCCCTTGTTCTTGTTACCCTTTGTTGTAACAATTCTTATCTTGATGTTTCGTAACTTTCCATACAGATATTCAAATTCACCTACACCTAGGTACAAAAGATACGTTGACATTATTGGTGTACGACCAAACTTGTATAGAATTTTTGAACCGACATTTTTCTTGGATGTAACTGGCATGTTTGAAATTGCATCAAGATGTTTGTCTACCAAAAGTGTGACATCAAATGTTGCCTTAACAGCAGGTTCGTCCCAGCATGGGAATGCCCTTCTAGCATCGGCAGCCTCGAACTGTGTTGTTGCGAGATACTTTGTCTTTCCTTTTTTGTCCTTGTACTGGCTTTTGTAAAATCCTAAAAGCCTATCGTTTAGAATTCCCGTAAACTCGATGCAAAGTTTTGCCTTTCCCTTTATTTTTTTTGCAAGTTTGATTGTCAGTCTTTCATTTTTCTCATTGATAGATGGTTTTGCAGAGATGATTTTCGTTCCTTGAACAGCATGACATTTTTTTATTGTAAGTTCAGCAGCATCTAGAATAATTGAATTGGTAGATTTTGACAAATTGAGAGTGATGGTTTCTGTACCATTAAATTTGAAATTATGGAATGATGGCTCAAACTTAAGCTCATAGTTGACTGGAGTGATGCCTGCCATATCGTGAATAATTTGAAACGTTATGTAAGTTTATTCAGATTCAAAAGATTTTAAGGTAAATATGAGAATGTTACATTATGAAGCAAAAAACTGCATCTCGCAATATTAAGATCCTGGTTGCAAAACTGGGCTTAGACGGTCATGACAGAGGTGCACTTGTGTTGTGCCGTGGATTCAGGGATGCTGGAATGGAAGTAATTTACTCTGGTCTGTTTGCCACACCAAATAGAATAGCACAAATTGCTGAAGATGAGGATGTTGATGCAGTTGCACTTAGTCTCTTAAACGGAGCGCATAGAACGTTGTTTCCCAGAGTTGTTAAGGAATTAAAGAAGAGAGGAATCAAGGATGTACTTATTGTAGGCGGTGGAACAATTCCAGATGAAGATAAAAAGGCGCTTGAAAAGTCTGGCGTTACTGGAAATTTTGGACCAGGAACATCACTTGATGATGTTATCAATCATATTAAGAAGGGCGTATCAAAACTAAGAAAACTGTAATTATTCGGTTGAATCAGGCCACATCATTTTTCGCATTTGTTTTCCTACTTGCTCTATTTGATGCGAATCTAGCTGTTTCATGTACTTGTCAAATGCGTTTTTGCCGTTTTTTTCATATTCACTTAGCCACTCTTTGTTGAATGTTCCATCCTGTATTCGTTGCAGAACTTTTTTCATCTCTTCCTTGTTCTGCTTGTTCATAACCATTGGACCACGAGTAAGACCGCCATATCTTGCAGTTTCACTTACACGTCTCCACATTCCGTTTATTCCATATTTCTGAATCATGTCTACAATCAGTTTCAATTCATGTAAAACTTCAAAGTATGCAATTTCTGGTTGATAGCCAGCTTCAACCAATGTTTCAAATGCATTTACAACCATAGAAGCAGAACCGCCACAAAGATCAGCCTGTTCACCAAACCAATCAGTCTCAACTTCTTCTTTAAACGTAGTTTTGATCAAGCCCGCACGTGCACTTCCTATTCCCTTGGCAATTCCAAGTGTTCTATCCCAAGCTCTTCCAGTCTTGTCTTGTTCAACCGCAACAATTGACGGTGTTCCAAATCCGTCAAGATATGTTTCTCTTACCTTGGAACCCGGACCCTTTGGTGCAACCATGATAATATCAACATTGTCAGGTGCCTTTATCCATCCCCAATAAATTGCAGCTGCATGTGAAAATGCTAATGCCTTTCCCTCAGAAAGATTTGGTTCTATCTCATCCTTGTAGACCTTGGATTGAACCATGTCAGGAATTAAGATATGGATGATGTCAGCCTTTTTGCAAGCCTCGGCTACTGACATTACTTCATGGCCGTCATTCTTTGCCTTGTTCCAGCTAGAGCCGCCTTCTTTCAGTCCAACGATTACTTTGAGACCAGAATCTTTGAGATTGTTTGCCTGTGCATCTCCTTGGATACCATATCCAATGATTCCGATTGTTTGATCTTTGATTGGATCTAGGCTAATATCAGAATCTTTCCAGGTCTTTACCATTGAAAAAATTCAAGATTCTACACATATAATCTATATCTTGTATTCCCTATTGCATTTAACACATCTAACTTTCACGCCATCAGAATCAAGACGCTCAAACTTTTTTGAACCACAATTTGTACAAATTGGGCATGCCCGTACTGGCTTCACAAATTATATTTTTGTGACTAACATTTGAAGTTAATTGATTTTCCCACTGCCTATTATTCGTACTGTCGTGGATTCCGGTTTTATGACAATACAAATATCATTTTTCTTATAGATAATTGGTTTTTCCAACGTTAACTTGAATGGTGACACGGATGAAATCTTTGCTGCCTTTATTTGAAGTCCAACGCTAAGAAGACACATCTGATTCTCCGAAATTTCTCCTTTGTAAAATGGTGACTGGTTAAAATTAATCATAAGTTCAGTTTTTACTTCTAAGGAATCGTCAATTGTAAGAATGTCACCTCTTTGAATTTCATCCGGCTTGATTCCCTTTAGTGAAAGACCAACTCTTGCTGAACAAATTGCCTGTTTTACGTCATCGTCATGCATTTGAATGGACTTTATCATAATCTCAGATCCTGACGGTAAATGCCTTAGCTTATCATACTGATTTACTATGCCTTGTAATACTTTGCCTAACACGACAGTCCCAACACCTTTTACGTCAAAACAATGATCTATTACAATTTGTACAGCACCATCGCTTGAAATTGATGGAAATTTTGTTAATTCCTGTTTAATGTTTGGTGAATCAACTTTCTTGTAATTATTCAAAACTGTTCCTTTGATCATAGAATTAAGGCGATTTTCATCGACTTCGTAAGAATGGCTTATAATTCCATCTTTTTTTCCTAGCATATCCAATGCAATAATTTGTTCTCCAACATACTTGTCAAGCGATGCAATATAGAAAATTACATACTCTGCAATGTTTATTGCCTGTAACAGAGGTTGGATCTTTTCTGGAAAACCATTTGGGGCTACCCATGTTCTAATAATATCGGATTCCTTTTTGTCATAAAGTGTAAGATCAGTTGTAGTACCTTTTTTGCCAAAATCATTTGCAATTGTCTGTTCTCCAAGAACAACAAAATTGATCGAGTTCATGGAAATGACCTAAGAACTGCAGCATAACTTGCAAAGCGATGGTTTTTCGGTTTTACCATCGTTTGGGAATATTTTGATATTGTTTTTCCATATGCACCACTATAACCGATTGGAGTAACCAACCAATTCCAATCATCTGCTACACGAAGCACATCATCATATTGGCTGTAATAGTTCCTAATTTTTGTTGCAACAATTTTTTGTGCGGCAGAACCATTTCTTGTACTTAGCGCATCGCTAGGAATCGAGGCTCCAAAAAAATAAACTGCCTCTAGGATTCCCACGTTTTTGGCATTTTTTGCAAGATTTTTTATCGTACTCAGAATTACGTGCGCACCAAGCGAATGTCCCATCAGGCGAATCTTTGTACCTGGGCTTTTACGTTTAAAGTCAGTGACAAATCTTGCCAAGTTTCTTCCGTTCTTGTTTGCTATGATTATACCAGTATTCAGTGCATGCAGCGCATACATGATATACTGTGCGTGTGCAATGTTTGAATCGTAGCTGTATCCTATTACAGGATTTTTGTAACCAAGCTGCGCCAATCTTCTTTTTGCAATTACAAATTTTGTTAGTGCGGCGGAAGCATTGTTTCTCAACCCATGAATCATTATAGTAATCTCCTTTGAACCAATTAATGCCTCAAAATCTCTTTTTGGGTACAAGCGATATGGTTCATTTTTTATTGTTCTGCCAGAATAAAGATCATAAAATCCTCTGGTAGATATGCGAGGAAAAATCTTTTTCAATTTAGCTGCTGGCCCCAAGCTTTGATTTCTGTTCCTCTATAACAGATTCTTCAACTTTTTCAAACAACGGAGAAACTGACCCTAGCTTGTGACCTTCCTTTAGCGTAATACTTGAAATCTCATCAAACATCTGTGCTGAGACATTCCCCTCCAATCCAAGCTGTGACCAGATTTTTTGTGATGACTCTGGCAAGAATGGATAAATGGCTATTGCCAAACTTCGTATCGCATTGACTGACAAAAAAATACAGGAGTTAGTACCAGGACCATTCTTCCATGGTTCCTTGTGTTGAAAGTATTGGTTAAAGTGAGCAGAAAACTGCAGTATCTTTTTTAGTGACCTGTCAAGATGATTTTCTGTCATCAGTGTGTCTAGATGTGACACAAGTTCGTTGATCATTTTTTCTGATTCTTTATCCATATCATCAAATTCATCCGGACCTGGAACAATACTGTTAAAAGATTTTACAGTAAAACCAAGTACACGATTAACCAAGTTTCCAAGGTTTCCTATTAGCTCAGAATTGATTTTTGTCGCAAACTCATCCCAGTTAAAATTGAGATCATCCTGTGAATATGGATTTATCGAGATAAGATAAAATCTTAGATAGTCTGCGGGAAAAATTGCCAAAAAGTCCTTAAGGCCGATATACCAGTTTCTGCTCTTTGAAATTTTCTTTGACTGTAACGTAAGATGGCCTCTAGTTGGAATGTAATCAGGAAGTTTGTATTCTTCACCAATTCCTAGACGCATTGCTGGCAAGAACAGATAATGATGATAAACAATATCTTTTCCAATAAAATGATAGATGTCAGACTCGTTCCAAAATTTTTTTCCGTCTATGTCATTGTCATTCAGAAATTTTATTGTGGATGAAATGTACGCAAGATGGTTGTCAAACCAACCATAGAATACCTTTTCACTTGGACCATCAGTTGGGATAGGAATGCCCCAAGATATGTCACGAGTTATATCCCAATCAGTCAGTCCTTCTTTAATCCAGTTTTGCACATATTTTTTTACGTCTTTTTGGAGATTCTTATTGTCTTCAAGGTATTGAGATATCTTGTCTGAAAAGTTTTTCAGCTTAAAAAAATAGTGCATTGTTTTTTTCTTAACTGGTGTCTGCCCACAAATTGAGCAATGTGGATTTTCAATTTCTTCTGGAACACGACCACATTTTTCGCATAGATCAGAGTATTGATCATCCGCTTTACAGTATGGGCATGTCCCAACTACATATCTGTCTGGCAAAAATTTCTTGTCCGTGTTGCAGTAAAGCTGTATGATTTCATTTTCATAAATATGCCCAGCCCGCTCAAGTTTTTTGAAAACATCCTGCACAAACTGCCTGTTTTCTGATGAGCTGGTTTTGTAAAAAAAATCAAATTTTATGTTAAATGCCTCAAAGTCTTCAAAATCACGCTTGTTCCAATACTGTACATATTCTTCAGGTGTTTTTCCTTCTTTTTCAGATTGTACAAGGATAGGAGTTCCAAAATCATCAGATGCACATATGTAATATGCTTCAACTCCTTTTTGCTTTAGAAACCTTGTTGTAACATCAGCCGGAAGGTATGTAGAAGCAACATGACCGATATGAATTTCCCCGTTTGCATACGGTAGAGCACTTGTGATGATTGCTTTTGAGTTCATTTGATATAGATTTTGTAAAGTTTGGTTAAGAAGTTTGTTCTAGTCAAATTAGTTAATGCTAGTTGATAATTTAAGAAAAATCAAGCGTATCTTTAAGATTCTTTGAGATTCTTTGAGATTATTTAAGACAATGAAGCATAAACAGCTTCATGGTTTATACATAGTATTTTTTAGAGGAATCTCAATATGGAAACAGGTACCGTAAAATGGTTCAACCAATCAAAAGGATTTGGTTTCATCGAACGAGAAGGCGAAGCGAAAGACCTCTTTGTCCACCAGACAGAGTTGGAAGGCGAAATTCATGATGGAGACAAAGTCGAGTTTGACGTTGGAGAAACCGAAAAAGGCCCAAACGCTGTTAAAGTAAAACGAGTAGAGTAAGATTAGTAATTTTAGATTAATTTTCTTAATTTCTATAAAGTAACTAGCTTTACAGTATCCATCCTTTTATTTTTTTGAAAACTGCAAAAAACAGGAATTATGTAAGAAATAGCTAGTACGTGTACTATGAGAAATTAAACCTGATATTCTTCTTCATTCTTTTTTCTTCTTTTCTTGCATTAGCTAGGTATTTTTTACTGTTAACTAATTGGCATGACAAAAGCGCTGATTGTCCTTATTGTTTAGACGAGTTTGACGAATATGACGATTAGAATCAAGAATCTCAAAGCCTAGTGAATACTAGCATAATTTACATAAAGTATGAAGCCAGTAACACCTGCTATTACAATTAAGATTTCTCTGTAATATTTGC
>JACATA010000037.1 GCA_013390375.1 Marine Group I thaumarchaeote | reverse complement strand
GATGTGGGGGATAGATTATTTTCCTGATTGCAGTATCTGGTTTACTGATGAGAGAACAGATGCAATATGGAAATTCTCAATCGACACAGAATCATATGATAGAATTTCTTACTCACAAACTGACGAAAACAAATCGTCACTTCCACAAAAATTAGTTATCGAAGGTTCAAAAATTATAGTTAATGATTTTACTGGTGGCAGGCTTTCATTTTTAGATTATGCACAAGATAAGCAAGGATTACGACACTATGCAATTCCTTCTGTTATGGATGGTGCTGTTACTAGTGACTTTGCAATTGATTCAGACAAAAATGTTTGGTATACAAATTGGATTCCAAGTGGAGCGGGCATTCTAGTAAAGTTTGATTATCCCGGGTATGAATTTGCATCAACACAAGGTGAAGTAACTCAAGGCCTTCTTCTACAAGATTTTGTCGAGTGGTACAATTTTCCAGCAGGGCTTACTACACCAAATGGTGTTGCAGTTGGACCAGATCAGAAGATTTGGTTAGCTGATACATCAAGTAATTACTTTTTCAGTTTTGATCCTAGAACTGAAGAATTTACAAAATATGTTACATCTATACCTACGATTGATTCTTATGGCAATGCGTCTGATTTCATAAAAAATCCAGTGTCAAGACCATACTGGATTGAGCGTTCTGATGATAATCTCATTATGAATGAACATAATGCGAACAGAATTGGTGTGTTTAATCCATTCTCCGAAACATTGGTAGAATATACAGTTCCTTCAAGAAATCCAAACTGGGCTGACTGCGAAGGAATTGATTACTGTGGGGTTGCTCAAGTATTTGATTTTGCAGCTTATGGTGAAAAAATTTGGTTCACTGAGTGGGTTGAAAACAACATTGGCGTTGTTGACACATCAATCCCACTTCCTTTTTCTATTGACATTGACAAGAAACAAATCACTTTGGAGAAGGGGCAAACAACTCAGCTTACACTTGAAGTAGCCAAAACATTATTCTCAGACGCATTTGATGTTAATGTGAACTCTTCCTCAACATCAACATTTTCAGATATAATCATCACACATGAAAATAGTTTTTCGCTTTCTGACAAGACAACTATCTCAGTAGAAATTATGGCAAGTGAGCATGCATTATCAGGCACGCATAAAGTTCTTCTCGGTGCATATACTAACGACATTGCTGTTTCACAGTTTGTTACCGTGATAGTAGTGTGATCCCAAAGATTGATTCTGATATTGGCATACTAGCATATACAACAAATTCCTCTGGTTGTGGTGGAACAATACGAAAACAGAAAGAAGATTTCAACGTTTCAGAATTAATAACAGAAAAGGCTCATTCAAAGATTTGTTCAGAATCTGGTTTCGCAGTTTACAAATTACAAAAAAACGGAATTGATACAACACATGCTTTAGGTGAAATTTTTAGAAAATGTGGCATCAGACTAAAATCTCTTGGCCTTAAGGATGCTTCTGCAATAACAGAACAGTTTGTATTTACTACATACAAAACCAACAAACATTTTGAAGTTAATGAATCCAAATACAATCTAAAGAAAGTTGGATTCACAGACAAGGTATTATCAAAAAAAGAGATGATTGGAAATCATTTTAGAATAAAAATTGATGGGGCGTCAAACGAATTAGCCAAGTTCAACGAGTTTGATAAAATTTTAAATTTTTATGGTTATCAGAGATTTGGTTCGCGCAGACCTGTAACACATCTGATTGGAAGATCGTTGATACAAAAAGACTTTGCAGGTGCGGTTGATCTTTTGCTTTCTTTTACTTCTGAATATGATAGAGATGAAAATACTAAATTACGAGAATTAATGGCTGATAAATCAAAATATTCTGAGGCTCTAAAAATAGTACCAAAAGGTATGGATCTTGAAAAAATTGCATTAAAAGAAATGATAGACCATGGTGATCCAGTTAAGACTTTACGCGCCTTACCATTATCAATTAGACGATTTTTTGTTCAGTCATATCAGTCGTATATTTTTAATCAAACATTGAGCATGTCTTTAGATGCAGGCGAAGAATTGTTTTTTCCACAACCTGATGATGTTTGTTACAATAAAAGTGGAGAATTAGGAAAATTTGAAAATGATCCTTTACAAAGACTATCTGTTCCTTTTGTTGGATACTCGTATTACAAAAAAACTCGTTTCCATTATTACATTGAAAAAATTTTACGTGATGAAGGAATCACACATCAAGATTTTTTTTCTAAGGAGATACAAGAAATAAGTAGTGAAGGCGGGTTTAGAAACTCTTCCATAAAGTGCGATGACTATAAAGTAAAAGATAACGTTGTTTCATTTTCGCTTTCTAGGGGTTCCTTCGCAACAATTGTTCTTCGTGAAATAATCAAACCTGAAAATCCATTAACTTCAGGATTTTAAGCATTATTGGCTCGGTGTATTCTATAGGTAAACAGAATTGATCAATTGACTTAATGATTTTTTTGTTTCCTGTTTAATCCATATTTTTCCAGTATTTCGCATGTCAAATTGGTTAGCAACAGACGAGTCTGATTCGATATTTACTCGCTATTCTACCTTTATCATTTTCTCCATAGCTGCTATATCTGCCCTAACTCTGTTCGTCGTATTCCAGCCGATAATTGAAAGCGTCACCGCGGAAGCTCCCATGATAGTGCACATCATGTTTATTCCAACATTTATCGTGGGATTTCTTTACGGATTGAAGATTACTGAGCGTGTGATGAAACCATCAGAGTCCAGAAGTCCAATCAAGCGTGGAATTATCAAGATGTTTCTATTCTTTTTTGTTATTGGCGGTTTATTCAGTTCGATAAATTTTGCATTAAATGGTGGCAGTATGTTGCCAGATGGTTCCATTTTTGATATTGGCATAATTGAATCGATAACACAATTGATCACATACAACGGTGGAGTAACTTTCATGATTGTATCCAGCATAGTTTTGATGGCCGCAGCTACTCGAAAAATTGTAGGGCTGGGAAGTGGTTATTTAGGCAAAATCATTTCATTTGTTGGAACATTTGTTTTCTTTTCAATGGTTTCAGTCAGCCTCACACAGACTGATCCAAGTCATTCGCAGGTATTTCTTTACACATTTTTCTATGCTGGCATTATCTCTGGAGCCTTTTATGAGATGAATAAGCTAACCACGAAACAAAACATGTGGGATGATTATTCCAACGGTTATCTATAATCTATTAGCTTACCTGTTTATATCAGCTATAACGCAGTTCACTTGTCATGAATGATTATAACCGATTATTAATGATTGGAGTTATCAGCACTACAATTATGATTGGTTTCTTGATAGGCTATTTCTAGAGATCGTGTTTTTGTACTACCTTACCTTTTCTATTTTTATGACCGAGCCAGAACACGAACCAGAACCTGAACCAGAACCTGAACCAGAACCTGAACCAGAACCTGAACCAGAACCTGAACCAGAACCTGAACCAGAACCTGAACCAGAAACAAAACGAGAAACTAAAAAAGAAACAAAAAAAGAAACAAAAAAAGAACCAGAATAAGAAAGAAAAAACGACACAAAAAAAAC
>JACATA010000009.1 GCA_013390375.1 Marine Group I thaumarchaeote | reverse complement strand
AAAAGTCTGCCAATCCGACTGCAAAATAAAGATACCACATACCCAAAAGATCTGGTTTTGTGTATAGCGATTCCGCAATTAAAGTTGCAAAATAAAGATACCACATACAATACACCCTGTTTGGTTCCTTATTATGAACTTATAATCCAATAACAGAATAACCAGCGGGAATTAGACAAAAATTTCAGATGCTGCCTTTATGGCAAGAACACTTGCAGTTAACGTGCCATTTCTTGAATGGGTTTCTCGTTAGCGGAAAACTTTTGCCATACTTTACTGCTTTCAAATCTAAATTTTTATGCCAGTACTTACATTTCTCACAGCTTTCATATTTCACAAAAAACAAGCTGCTACAAATTATATAATTTTTTTAAACTAGCGTTTTTTCTGTTTGCCCCTTCTGCGATCAGCATTTTGGTCCGCCCTTCTCTTGTGCTTTCCTTTTTTTCGTAACGGCATCATCTATCAGGCGTCTATTCTCCTTTAAGAATATTAGCAAGTTTAACGTATAGTAATGAAATGAGCGAGCAAGAAACTGAAATTGGAGAGGTGATGACCTACTATGCTAACATTGGAGTTGCTGCAATAGACCTAACCGGCAGTGTCAAGGTGGGCGACACAATAATTTTCAGGGGCTTTACCACTGATATGGAACATAAAGTTGACACCATGCAGATTGAACACGAGTCTGTACAGGAGGCAAAAGCTGGAGATCAGATTGGTATCAAGATTCCTGGAAAGGTTCGAAAGAACGATCGAGTTTACAAAAAATAAAAGAATGAACTGCTACCTTTGTAAGAAATTCCTAACTGATGTTAATGGTTATCAAGTAGGAACTGTCTGGTCCTGTGAAAAATGTCTGGATATAGTAAAACAGCTAGCAGATGAAAATAGAATAAAAAATGAAGATTGAATTACCTAGAAAACGCCTGCCATTTTTGTTGATATGATTGGCATGTCTTCTCCTCTCGCACGCTGCTCTCTTTTCTGAGCGCGTTTGAGTGCTCTATCGGCTGTGTTCTCGCCATATTTGTCGCGCAAATATCTCATAAACACAGTTGACACGCGGCCGCTGTTTTCTGTCTTGTGGCAATTCAACTCTATCTCGCAATCCCAATCGTCAGGATGTTCTTCATGTACACTGATGTCTCTTACTTTACCATCAGAAAGATGATCTGGGTCGTACCAATTGCTCATGATTTTCCTAAAAAAAATTGTTAAAGGGGAAAAAAGTCGACAAAGATAGACAAACCAGTCTGTTTTGGTTTTACTTTTTACGTCAGAGAATAATGTCTCCTAATGTCTCCTAATTTCCACCGCTTGAAATTTGAAGCTACAAAGAAAGGAAGCCTATTGATATTGTTTTAAGAGATTTTAGGAGACAATAATCACTAAATTACAATCAGGTCTTTCGTAAACTTGTGCATCACAGCTGCCCTGTCCTTTACTATTAGCGAGTCCTCGATGCGAACGCCGAACTTTTTTGGTATGTAGATGCCAGGCTCAACTGTAATCGCCATGTCTTTTTTCAGCTTTTCTTTGCTTTTACCAGAAATGTTCGGGTTTTCATGAACGTCCAGCCCAATTCCGTGGCCAGTGGAATGAATGAAATGTGGTCCGTAGCTGTGTTCTGTTATGATTTTTCTGCATGCATCATCTACCGACGCACAGGTCTTTTGAGGTCTTACAGCTTTCAGTCCAGCCTTTTGTGATTCTTTTACAATTTCATATACGGTTCTTGCCTCCTTAGAGATGGAACCAAGTCCAAATGTTCTGGTTGCGTCTGAAACATATCCCTTGTATCGCAAGGTCAAGTCTACTGTAATCATGTCACCATCTGCAAACTTTCTCTTGGTAACTTGTGCATGTGGAAGCGAAGAGTTTGGACCGCTAGCTATTATCAACGGATTCAAGGTTGAACGGTAGCCGGTGTCAAATAGATCGTTTGCGTTTGCAAACGCCATCAAAATTGTCTGCAGTTCTGACTCCCTTCTACCTTTCTTGATTGTTTGTGTGCAGAGTCCAAACATTTCATCTATGACAGAAGACGCCTTCTTCAAAATACGAATCTCCTCAGAATCTTTGATTATGCGCGCGTTGTAAAAAGGATCAGAAGAGTGTTTTATTCTAGGAATTGATTTTTTCAATGACTGCATTACAGAATAGTTCTGACAGTCGGTGCAGATTTTTTTCTTCTTTATGGTAGAAGCTAACGTAGAGATCAAACCGCCTCTTTGCGAAGTTACGACATCGCAGTTGAATGAATCTTCCTTTGCCCTTTGTGCCTCTAGTTCTGGAGCAATGATCGTGGTTTTCCCACCCTTTTCAATAACGCCAATTGCCTCACCCCAAAAGCCGGTCATATAGAAGAGATTCTCTGGTTCAAATGCTACAAGAGTATCACAGTTGAGGACATTGCAGTATTTTTCCAGTCTCTTTCTGCGTGCCTTCATTATTCAAAAAGATGTTTTTGTGAATTTATGTATGTTGCAAAGTTTGTATATGCAGATTATTCTGTAACTTTAATGGTAGAAAAAAAGAAAGTTGTTGCACTGCTTTCTGGTGGATTAGATAGTACACTTGCTGTAAAAACAATGCAGAAACAGGGCTTTGAAGTTTCAGCAGTTGCGATCAAGACACCGTTTTGTGATTTTGATTGTGGTAGAGGTTGTGGCTTTGAGATCAGAGAAAAAGCAGACAATCTAGGAGTTGATCTAAAAACAGTTTACCTCGGAGACGAGTACGTTGAGATGTTAAAACATCCAAAGCATGGTTTTGGTTCTGGAATGAATCCATGCATTGATTGCAGGGCAATGATGTTTGAGGCAGGTAAGAAACACATGGAAGAGATTGGTGCTGAGTTTATTATTTCAGGCGAAGTGCTTGGACAAAGACCGATGAGTCAGTTTGCGCCTGCGTTGAAAAAAATTGAAAAACTGTCTGGCTTAGAAGGAAAGATTGTCAGACCGCTGTCAGCTGCATTACTGCCTCCTACTGATCCGGAAAAGAACGGCTTGATAAAAAGAAAAGATCTTGGTATGATAAGGGGCCGTTCCAGAAAAGAACAGCTACGAATGGCAAAAGAGTTTGGTATTGAGGATCCACCCAATGCTGGGGGAGGCTGCCTCCTGACAGACCCCGCGTTCTCGTTAAGAGCTAAGGACTTGTTCAAACACATTGAGACACCAACAATCAATGACATTGACCTGTTAAAGATTGGAAGACACTTCAGGTTGGATAAAAATGCAAAGCTAGTTGTTGGAAGAAACAAAGATGAAAACGAGATGATCAAGGCGCTGGCGTTGCAGAATGACATCTTGCTTGAAGCTAAGGAACATGTAGGACCTACTACCTTGCTAAGAGGAAACAACATAGACAATCATGTAGAGCTTTCAGCTAGTGTTACACTACGCTATTCTGATGCACCAAAAAACAAAACGGGTGTTGTTCTTGTTCACAAAAATGAAGATGCTACAGAAATTTCGGTAAAATCTGCCGAAGAAACCGCATACATAAAATTGAGAATTTAGGACCAAGGCACCATTTACTCGTAAAAAAATAAGAAAGACTTTTTTGAGAAGTTGATCGCAAGATAGCTGTGCAAAAGCAGACAAATCCCACATATCTAAAGGCGATAACAATCAGAGACCCTAGTGACATCCACACAATCAAAGAGGATATCAAAAAAGGTATGATCCTAATTCTTCGCGTTACACCGCTTGCTCAGAGGGATGTTGAGAAACTAAGGAAGATTGTAGAGGAGCTATATGTAATTGCAAGGGATTCAGGTGCAGACATTGCACGGCTTGGTGAAGAGAGAATTGTCGTAACTCCGCCAAGAATAAAAATTTGGAAGCCTGATTACGATCTAAAATAATTTGATCGCTTCTTGAATTTGTGGATAATGTGACGAGACTCTGTACATTCTGCGAATTGACATTGACAGGTTTTCCGATTTTCTCCTTTCGCCATGATTTACAAGAACGCGTCTTAGTTTAGGTCGTAGCCTGTGGACAAATGACATGAGCTGGTTGTAGTCGCTGTGTCCGCTAAAGCCATCAAGTCTTTCCGTACTGCAGTTTATCGAAACCACTTCAATCCTGCCCTCTTTCCCCAATATTGAAACTTGTCTGGCGCCGTCCATCACCCGTCTGCCAAGTGTGCCGTTCACCTGGTAGGAGACAAACAAGATCTTGTTCTTTGTGTGGGGTGCAATGTTCCTAAAGTAGTCAAGAACTGGTCCGCCCTCAAGCATTCCAGATGTTGCAATAATAATGCATGGTGAGTTTTCTCGCAACGGCTCGTCTCTCTCGTCCTGATGTGTAATGTTTGTAAAGTATTCAGAATCAAACGGATTGTCGTCCGTTTCTAAAATTTTCTTTTTGAGATCCCTTACTAGGTATTCTGGAAACGCCTCATGTATTGCAGTAGCTTCCTGTATCATTCCCTCCATGAAGACTGGAGCCTCAACAAGCTCGCCAGACTTCATGTACTGATCGATAACTAACATAAGCTCCTGTGCCCGTCCAACTGCAGGAATTGGTATGAGAACCTTGCCACCCTCTTTGATAACTGAGTTAACCGAGGCAATAAATGCGGATTCAACTTCCTGCCTGTCTGGTTGAATGTCTTCTTTTGCACCATATGTGCTTTCGATAAGCAAAGTTTCTACCCGCGGATAGTTTGTGTTTGCACTTTCAAGAAGCATGCTTTTACCATATTTGATATCGCCGGTGTACACAAAGTTGTGCTCGCCGTTGCCTATGTGAAAATGACATGTTGCCGAACCTAAAATATGCCCAGCGTTTGACAGCACCAGTTTGATGTCGGGTGAGATGTCAGTTACCGCCCCATAAGGAATAGTAATCGTCTGCCTCATCACTTGAAAGACATCTCTCTCTGCATACATCGGTGTTCTGCCTTGAGCTACTGCAACCTTGATTGCGTCAAGCTGTATGAGATTCATCATAGGAAGCGTGGGTTCTGTGCAATAAATTGGGCCCTTGTAGCCATACTTGAGCAGGACCGGCAAAAACCCAGTATGGTCAAGATGTGCATGACCTATTACCACGGCATCTAGTTCATCAAGAGTTATGTTTGCCCAGTCAAGACGTGGAAACGCCTCTCTGGGGCTACGTGCACCTGGGTTTATTCCACAATCAACCAAAACTTTGCTGTCTGGTGTAGTTAACAACATGCATGACCTACCAACCTGGCCAAATCCACCAAGTGTCAGTAATGATACTTCAGCTTTTTGTGCAAGGCGTGGTCTGAAAATTTGTTCGCCCACTTGTTTGAGGTGCTTTACTCTCTCAGATGATGAAACTCTATGTTGGTATTTTATCGCCTGGATTGTGCTTGATGGTCTGGTTGTAGCTTTTCTTACACGCAGCTTCCAGCCTGTTTTTTCAGAAATCTCAGCGTGGTTAAACTCAGGGTTTCTCAGACAAAGCCATGGGCGCTTTACCTCTATTGAAACTTCGCCTGTAGTAGTATCAAAAAATGTTCCCTGTAGATTTGCCTCCTTTGGTACTTTATCGTTAAGAATTTTTCTGGTCTCCTCTTCGCTTTTCCTGATTGATTCGACTATTCGAATCACAATTCGTTTTTTAATCTTATTAACCAGGTTTGCAATTATAGTGTTATTTTCCATCAAGAATCTTGGAGTTTTTGTATAAAGCGCAATTCGTGGACCCTCGTAATCAATTTTGGTCACGCTGGCTTCTTTGGGTATACTTGCCAGTATGGTTGCCATAATACTTTGGCTGTCAGGTAATTCCTGCTGTTGCTTTTTTTGCATTAAATCACTAAAGTGGAATTATAGATTTTTTTTGTTCCTTTGTCAAAAGTTGGAATCCGTTTTTATCAATTGCTGCAATGTTGATTCCATCACCAGTTCCAATGTTTCTTACAATAGCAGCCTTCACTGCACGAAGAGCAATGCCTTTTGCATCTTCAAGAGTAAGATCATCACGGTACTCGTCTTCCAAAACACCATATGCAACAGGTGAACCGCTCCCAGTTGTTACATAGGACTTTTTTTCTACAGAGCCGAACATGTCTATATTAAACAATTGCGGTCCGTCTTGATCATAGCCACCAAGCAAGATGTCGGCAATAAACGGATAGCCTCTGTTTTGATGAAAGACAAGAGAACAGAGCCTTGCCAGTGATCTTATCGGAATGTTTTCATTTTTTTGAACGGCGTGTATGTTTGCATGATATCTCAAAATGTCTGTCAGATTTTGTGCATCAGCAACCCCACCAGCTAATGTTAGCCCAACGTGGTCGTAGATCTTTTGTATCTTCATAGTATTGTTATTGGCAATAAAATATCCAGCGCTTGCCCTCATATCGGCACAAAGCACAACACCATCTGATGCCTTTATTCCTACTGTGGTTGTACCGTGTAATATTTTTTCATCAATATTCGTAGTCATAGAATATACCTCGTTTGAGATATTTTCAGATTAATTTTACCCTTTAAATAACTTTTGTGAGGCAAATAATAAGCACTTGAAAGGGAAAAAAAGTATGCCGTCACATACAATGGAACTACCCCGCCAAATTGTTCTCGGAGATAAAAACATTTGTGATATTGGAAATTTTCTAAACTCGCTAAAAAAAACAAAAAAGGTTTCCCTAATTTCGGGAAGCAATGTTAAAAAAATAGTTCAAAAGAAAATTGAAGCGTCTCTCGTTGCATCTAAAATTAAAAGCTCCTGGTATTTGGCTAAAACTAATGACCAAAAAACAATACAAGATATTGAAAAAAAAGTGCGCCAAAGCAAAAGCGAACTGGTTATTGGAATCGGTGGTGGGCGTTCTGTAGACATCGCCAAGCTGATTGGATTTAATCTCAACAAGCCGTTTGTTAGTGTCCCAACATCTGCCTCACATGACGGTATAGCTAGTCCATTTGTATCGGTTAAGGGTGACAAACCACATTCACTAGTTGCTACTGCGCCGCTTGGAGTTTTTGTGGATGTAGACATTATAAAAAAAGCGCCAAAAAAACTGCTTGCAAGCGGTTGCGGAGATCTCATAGCAAAAATTACAGCGGTGCGAGACTGGCAGCTCGGCAGGGATAAGACCGGTGAATATTATGGAAGATATTCTGCTGAATTGGCGTTGATGAGTGCAAAATTTTTGATAAAAAATTCTGCGCGTTTTTCAAAAAAAGGTCTGCAAGTTAGAGAGATTGTAGAGGCGCTAATTAGTGCTGGAGTTGCGTCATGCATAGCTGGCAGTAGCAGACCATGTTCGGGTGCAGAACATTTGTTCTCCCACGCCGTTGACAAATTGGAGCCTGGAGTTGGTCTTCATGGAGAAAAATGTGGAATTGGTACCATATTGATCTCAAAACTGCAGGGACAGGATTGGAAGCAAATTGCAAAGGCGCTAAGGAATGTAGGTGCCCCCACTACTGCAAAAGAGATAGGATTGGAGTCTGAAGTTCTTGCTAAGGCGCTAACCATTGCGCAATCATTAAGGCCGGAAAGATATACCATACTGAAGGAAGTTAATATGACTGAAGAGAAAGCGATTTCGCTTGCTAAAAGCACTAAGGTGCTTTAGCTTTCTTTGTTTTGGTTTTTGGTTCTGTTTTTTTCTTGGTAGTTTTTTCTTGGGGTTTTGTTTGCTGTTTTGCATATGTTTCAATAAAGTTTACCTTTTCCAAGGTAGGAAGAAACTTGAAAACATCAGTTTGAACAAAGTGTTTAATCGCATACAAGCCGTCAGCGCGAAACATCTCTTCTGGCATAGTAATGTCTAGCGTCTTTCCAGTTTTTTTGAACAAAATTTTGTCGTCTTTTACTGGAAGATATCTTTTTAAAATTCCCGATGTTTTTTCGTCGTCTGTTTTTAATTCCTTTAAGACGTTGATGTCATAAAGAACGGTTTTGCCCGCAAACCTATGGTTATAGTCTATCTGAACTCGACCTGATCCAATAAACCTCACAATCCCCTTCTTGTTGCCAACTTCAACTGTATCGCCAATTGAAACCTTTTCTGCGTCTTCTCCAAGCTTGCGTAGTGGAATCATTCTAACTTTGCCTGTGTCCCTTTCTCCAAATCCTTTGTCTGATGTGATCTCTATGGTTTTTTTATCGCCCACAGAAGTTTTTTCTAATGCTTCATCAAATCCCTTGATTACCCACGATTCTCCGACCGAAACAAGTTTTGGCTGATATTTTACGCTAGGATCATAAAAAGAATGTTTTTTTGCCTCTTCCTCAATGGTTGTTTCGAAAACTTCTCCTGTATCTTTTACTTTGGAAGTGTAATCAACCAAAATTAATGATCCTTTGCTGAAAGCCAATGTATACTGCGTTTTTGAATTTCCTTATATAAGTTAACGTGGGTTAGAGATCTTTTAATTTTTCTTCTGCAATTTTAAGACCAGCTTTTGCATCAACATCGTAACCCATCATATCTAATGTGGATGCAATGGAAGAAATTGTTCTCATGACATGATATCGTTGAACCTCTCCCATACAGCCAACTCGGAAAACTTTTCCCTTCAAGTTTCCAAACCCACCAGCTACAAGAACTCGGAATTTCTGCGCTAGGGTGTCTCGGAATGTTTTGTCCTCTAGACCTTCAAGATAGTTTAATGCAATAACTACTGTAGAGCGAGAATCCTCTTTTGCAAACGGTGTCAGTCCTATTGCACTCAAACCTGAATACAGAGCGTCAGAACATGTTCTATGTCTTTTAATTCTGTTGTCCAGTCCCTCTTCTAAAATCATGTTCAATGCCTCTCTGTAAGCATAAAGCAATGGCAGTGCAGGAGTGAATGGAGTGTGTTTTGACTCTTCGTAATATTTGAAATAACGTGGTAGGTTGAAGTACATTGTGTGGGGAGGGTTTTCAATCATGTATTTTTTGGTTCTTTCATTAACAACAATGGGTGATATTCCAGGTGGTGCAGCAAATGCCTTTTGCGAGCCAGTCGTTGCGATGTCAATGCCCCACTTGTCTACCTTAAGCTCTTCGCCGCCAACTATTGAAACACCATCTACAACATAATAGGAATCATTTCTAGAAGTAAGGTCCTTTACCTTGTCAAGATAATTTATCATTGTTCCAGTAGATGTTTCGTTCCACACACAATAGAATGCCTTGACATCTTTGTTATTATCGAACGCCTCTTTTACAGTTTCAAAGCTAGCGTTTTCACCAGGCTGTGTTTCAAGTTTTATGACGCTAGCACCAGCCCACTCTAACATTTGTGACAGCCTGCTGCTAAACTCACCGTTTACCGGAATGATTACCTTGTCTCCCTTTTTTATAAGGTTGACAACGCTGGCCTCTACTGCACCAGTTCCAGATGAAGATAGACATACTGCCTCACCTTCTGTCATGAACACCTTTTTTGTTTTTTCAACACAGTCCTCATACAGCTCTACAAAATCATCACTTCTGTGATTGATTATTGGTACATGCATCGCGCGCATAACTCTTGCAGGAACATTTGTCGGTCCTGGCAACATTACTAGATATTCCAAATAGCTTCCTAACCGACTGGCTACTGGCTTTATTTATAACTACAGATTTTTTAGACGCTCTTTAGCGTTTAGCTTATCCAGTACTTTTCGCGTTCCTTGCGGAACCAAATCCTGCCAGTTTTTATCGTCTGCAATTAGTTGGCGTATGTTTGTTCCTGAAAATTTTTCGCGATCCTTCAGTATAACTGGAACGACGTTGAGCTGACGTTTTTCAAACAAGGTTTTAGTAAACTCGTCATTTGTAAAAACAATGTCGTATTTTGGCACGATTTGATCAATCTCAAAAGTCCATTTTTCATGGTCATCAACATCAGGTATGTCAAAAATTTTGATACGATCAATCATTGAAGGTTCAATTGATGAAATAATCATCTCCCTTCTTTCCTGAGCAGAAAAAGGATTTTTCTTTTCGTTAGACCTGTTTGAACTGCCAATTCCAATGAACAAATTTTCTGTCCTTGACAATCCAAACAGTATGGCATCAAGATGTCCTAAGTGAAATGGCTGAAACCTTCCAATCAAAAGTCCGTCCATGAAACTAACTTTGAAGTGTCTTTAAAAAATATGTTTAAATTCCCGCGTCAAGCAAGGCAGCAAAAAACAATATGGCTACAGAGATTACAACTGTAGCTTCTCCCAAGATCATGCCTTTTCTGTTAAGTTTTTGTAATTCGTTGTCAGTAATTTGCCTTTGCGTTATTTTTTTCTCTACATCCCTGCTGAAGACTCGAATGTGTACAGAAAAAGTAACAATCAAGGCAATAACAAGAATGATTTTTGTTATCAGAAATGCCCCGTAGCTGCTTGAGAATAATATTTCGGGGGACTGGAGCACCAAATGAGAATTATAAATTCCTGTAACAATCAAAATTACAAGCGAGGGGAGAGCTATTTTGTTAAATCGTCGGCCTGTCTTGATCATTAACTCTAATCTTTCTTCAGTGGAAAACGGCATTCTTTTCAAAAGAGGAGCCAAGACAACGCCAAGAAATATTGCTCCTCCTACCCAAATTGATGCGCTAACGAGATGAGCCCAAGTAATTATAACCTGCTCAATTGCCATAAAAATTCCTTTTTTTATTCAAATATTAGCCATTTGAATTCTGACAAGGTTTTTTAGTTGTATGAAAAATGAAAAAATGACTTGTTCATAAAACCTACGAAAATGATCCTGTATGTTGCAATAGGAGGGTTGTTTGCATTCTTGGGAGGCATGGTATATTATTCCACTTTAGACTTTCCAGAATTGGAAAAATCAGAACTTGAGCTGCTTTCTGTTGATGTTGTAGAAATAGATAGTATTGAGAACCGTATATTTTTGAAAGTTATTTTTGGTATAACAAATAATGGTGCGAGAACAGTTACTGTTCCAGAAATCTCTTATGAGCTTTTTGCTAATGGACTATCATTAGGAAGCTCTTCATACTCTGTTTCGGACATTCCAATGACAGGAAGAGTTCTGCTAACTTCTGGATTACAGGTATCATTACCAGGTGAAATAACAATTAATCTAACTGATAACAATAAAGATATCTACGAAGCAATTGCTGCAGGAGAAAGCCTTGGTTATAGGGTAATTGGACAGTATACTATTGAAACTGCTTGGCAGGTAATTGATATACAGTTTGATAGCTCAATTTAGTTTTTAATTAAATTTAATGTATGTAAAATAAATGGGCCGAGAGAGATTCGAACTCTCGACCACTGCCGTGTCGAGGCAGTATCCTAACCAACTAGACCATCGGCCCATGTCAGCCCAACATTATTTGTGGATTATTAACGTTTAACAAAAAATTAGCAGGGTTTGATTAAGCTTAAATTGTTAGCACCGACGCATTTGTTCTACTTAGCTAGATTCTCTTTTCAAACGATAATGCAAAAGGTTTGATTTTGAGATTTTTGTAAAACTTGTGAGTATCTTTTCTTGATAATCCTGACTCCAGTCTAATACGATAACAATTCTTTTTCTCTGCGATGCCAAGACATTTTTTTAAAAGTGAAGTCCCAATTCCATGTTTTTGGTATTTTTTATTAATGATAAGATCTGGGATCCATGCTTCTTCTCTATTTTGATTTAGTCTTGGCAGAAATATTATTGAAACCATGCCAATTATCTTTGAATCATCAAGAGCTACAAACATGGATTTGTCAGAATCAGTTATGTAATGGTTGACCACATTCGAAAAATGTCTTGTTTCATTTTTCTTTGGAATAGGTCGACCAAGCTCTATTAGTAATTTAATGATGGATTTAACATCATTTTTTCTTGCTTTTCTTGTTTGTACCACGTTTGATCAAAACTTAACTACTTTAAGACAGTAATACGGGTATTGAAGTCCCTTAACCGGGACAAAAGCGTCACTGTTAAATTGTTACTTGTGTTTTTTTTGCTGGGCTTGTGGCGCAGAGTCGAAAGACGCGCAATATGGATAGCGTGGTAGCCTCCTAAGTTACAGGTCGAGGGATCGAAGCCCTCCAAGCCCGTCTTTGAATTTGGTTGTGGTTTCTAACAATTTCAAAACATATTAGATCTACTGTATCTATCATTGTGTGGAAAAATCTGATGGTTGTATTTGCAAATGCCACTTAGGAGGCGCTGTCAGTTGCCCTGGCTGCAAAGAAAACCACAGCGATGAGCACAGTTGTGAACATTGTTAATGACAGTTTTATCCAGTTGTATTTCCATCAGCAGTATAGACTGGTTTTTTGGTAGATTTACTACTGGGTTTGTGTCCATGCATGTAATCTGCACTTCTCTGGGCTACAAAACAGACAATAGTTAAGAACCACATGATGGGTACAGCCAAGATGAATATTACATCATACACATCGGCATAATCCACGAACATGGGCCAAAGTAGAGTCAAAACGGATGCAAAGACAGCGCAAACAAGGGTAGCCAGGTGGTTATAGAGATAACCCATACGATTCAAAAAAAATGGTTGAATATAACAGTAATGCTAAATTTTCAGAACGGTAAAAAAATTAGCCTAAGCACTATTTTTTAAACAGTAGGAACAGTGGTTTGCTGGGTTTCAGATTGTAATATTTTGATTTTTGTAAGCAGTTCGTTTCTAAAATCTCTAGCAACACGTCTCACAGTAGGTCTTGGAACGCCCAGCTTATCAACAACTTTCGAGTAAATGTCTTGCTTGTCTGTAACACCCTCGTCAAGAAGAGAATTAATCGCTTCTTTGATAACAGTACTTTGATTTGTACGATTCACAGGAATTGTTTTTTGTTGCTCTATATAAGATTAGTTTTAAAAATCCGCCAGAGATAGTTATTTATTTTAGGAAGTGTTAGAGGGTTTTTTTATAACAGATCCCAAAGACTCTTAACCCAAAATTAAAAATCAAATAAAATGACTGATGCTATAATAAAAACAGATTTTGGAAGTATAAAATTTAGTCTGTTGCCAGATACAGCGCCAGAAACTGTAAGAAATTTTGTCACACTAGCGAAAAAGGGGTTTTATGATGGAACTTTGTTTCATAGAGTCATTCCTGGATTTATGATTCAAGGTGGAGACCCAAATACAAAAGACCCAAACAAGAAAAGTCAATGGGGAATGGGCGGACCAGGGCACACTATTAAAGCAGAATTTAGTTCAAGGTCACATTTAGAAGGAATTGTTTCAATGGCAAGAGCAACAGATCCTAACAGTGCAGGCTCACAATTTTTCATAGTTACATCAGATAACAATACACATGCATTGGATCGTAAATATACTGTTTTTGGAAAGGTAACAGAAGGAATGGATGTTGCACATAAGATAGAAAAACTTCCTAGAGATGGTAATGACTGTCCAAAACAGGAAGCCAAAATGCTTGAAGTAATAATATCTGAATAATAAAGACCTGCCTAATTTGCTAACAATTCTTTTTGAACAAAGTAAAAACTTCTATCATCTTGTTTGCCTTTTCTAAGTTCCTTACTAAATGCCATCTTTGCAAGTATCTTGGATGCGTCTAATGGATTTACAATCCATCCATGTTCTCTCAACTCATTTACGGTCTCTGATACAGTTCTAGGCTTATCAAAAAAAGAATTTTTTGATAGAATCAACAGTTTTCCATGTAATTCGTTTAGTGGTACAAAAACTGGCTCTCCAAATTCCGGTTCATAAACCTCAGCGTTTTCGAGTGAACTTAGAGCGTTGCTTTCCCCAACACCGTATTCAGTTGAGTATGGCATAATTCTTGCACTGCTTTCTTGCAAAAGCATAGTAATGTTTTCAATAACTTTTCCTATGGTATGATTATCTACATAAAAATCTCTGGAGTCAATTTCAATTTCATTATCTCCAATTCTGAGTTTAATTTTAGCCAATAACATCACAGCCTTAAATTTTCATTTATTTGGTTAGCTCTAAGTAGCTTAAAGAATGCATCAAAATTTTTAGACATTGCTTCCTCCAGCATTTTGAAAGGGATTTATACAAAATAACATGTCCGATATTGATGCTAACCATTTTTGGCTCAACAGCACTTGACACCATCAGGACACCAACTAAGGTGTTAAAAGATGTGCTTGGAGGCGCCGCAACTTTTGCTGGTATTTCAGCCAGTTTTTTTGTTAAGCCTAGACTGATTGCCGTTGTAGGAAAAGACTTTCCAAAAAAATATCACAAAATTCTTGCTGAACGCCTTGACTTGAAGGGTCTTTCTATAAAGGATGGCAAGACTTTTCGATATTCTGGAAGTTATGACAACACTCTGAGCTTAAGAACTACGCTGCGTACTGATCTAAATGTACTAAAAAACTTCAAGCCTGTTGTTCCAGAAGATTATAAAAAATCTAAGTTTGTGTATCTTGCCAACAATGATCCTGATCAAAATACATCATTGATTACAGAATTTGACAATGTAAAATTTTCAATGTGTGACACAATAGATTTTTGGATATCTACCAAGAGGGCGTCTGTAGTTAAGATGTTCAAAAGTGTCGATGCCGTTGTGATTAATGATGAGGAGGCAAAACTGCTAACTAAGGAGTTCAATCTAATCAAATGTGCCAAAAAAATCATGGGGTGGGGAGCAAAGTATGTTATTATTAAAAAAGGCGAACATGGTTCGCTTTTGTTCTTTGAGGACGTTGTTTTCACTTCTGCTGCATTTTCCTTAGAAAAGATTGTAGACCCTACTGGTGCAGGTGACTCGTTTGCTGGCGCAATGATGGGATATCTTGCCAGCAAGAACAAAACAGATCTTGCCACAATTAAAAAATCTGTGGTTTATGGTAATGTAATGGGTTCATTCGCTGTTGAAGGTTACGGTCCTGAAGTATTGTTACGAATAAAAAAATCAGATATTAAGAAAAGAATAACTCAGTATGAAAAAATGACTCGTTTCTGAAAAGTTATACATGTTAACAAACTGTGTGTGATATGGAAGATAAGTTGGAGGAAATTTTTTCTCTCCAGAAGGGACTAACTAAAATGATGAATTTGGATAGATATCCAGATGACGTTGAGGGCAGGGTTGCAGCTTTGTGCACTGCAATGATCCATGAGGCAGTAGAACTTCAGCGCACAACAAACTGGAAGTGGTGGAAAAAACCTACGGAATTCAATCAAGTGGAAGCTAGGGAAGAACTGGCAGACATTTGGCATTTTCTAATTCAGGCTTCGCTGGAGCTAGGTCTGACTCCAGATGATATATTAAAGGAGTATCAAAGAAAAAATGAAATTAACAGACAGCGACAAAAAGATGGTTACTAGCTCAGTTTCTGCTATCTATGAGAATCTTTTTCATTCTTGCTAAATCTGACTTTCTTACTTTTGGATGTACAGGCAAGCTGAGTACGTGAGATGCTGCCCACTCTGTATTTGGAAGGCGCGATTTGGTTTTGTAATATGGTGTTTTGTGAATGGGAGGAGAATAGTAAATCCTTGCTCCGATTCCAGAAGCGTTTAGTTTCTTCATTACTTTGTCTCTGTTTTTTAGAGCAACCGTATACAGATACCAGTTTACAGTTTCATTTTTTCTTTGTTTTGGTAGTATGATATCATAATTTTTTAAAAGATCAGTAAGGATTTGCGCATTCTTTTTTCGCTCATTTATTAAACGTGGTAATTTTTTCATTTGAATTTTTGCTATAGCTGCATTAATCTCTGAAAGCCTAAGATTCAGGCCAAGCGTGGTTGTAAGGTTGTTCTTAGCCAGACCGTGGTTACGAATCTGTCTCAGTTTTCCAAACAGTTTTTTGTCATCCGTTACAATGGCACCTCCCTCACCGGATGTAATTACCTTACCACCATAAAGACTAAAGCAGCCAAGATGAGAAAAAGTTCCAGAATGTTTTCCTTTAAATTTTGAGCCTAGCGATTGTGAAGCATCCTCAATAATTTTGATGTTTTTCTTTTTTGATATTTCTAAAATCTCATCCATGTAAGCCATATGACCGTATAGATGAACTGGAATTATTGCCTTGGTTCGTCTTGAAATTTTCTTTCTCAAATCATTTGGATCCATTGTATAGTTGTCTTTTAGAATGTCAACAAAAACCGGCTTGGCTCCAACAGATTTAACGGAATTTGCAGTAGCAACAAAAGTAAATGATGGTACTAATACTTCGTCTCCAGGCTTGACATCAATTGCATATAGTGAAGCCTGCAGCGCCGCAGTTCCAGAATTAACTGCTACTGCAAACTTTGATTTGACAAATTTTGATAATAGTTTTTCAAATTGTTGGACCCGTTTTCCGCCTTCAAATGAGGATGAAGTGAGTGATTTTTCTGATAAAACTGCAGTAACCTCGCGAATTTCTTCCTTATCAATATCAGGAATGTTTATAGGAATTTTCAATTAGTGGGTTTGGCAATTGTTTCTTTAATAAATTTCATTAAGAAATTCTATGAGTTTTTATAGTGATTTTTGCTAGCGCAATAAATGAAAGGGCGGCATCTGCAGGAACATGACAGAGAATACAAGGTATATCTCTATGTTTTCTACGCATGTGCTGTCATAATGTCTTCCATAACATTCTTCGGTACTTACTCTATGTCACAAGACTGGAACGAAAATGGGACGTTTATTATGGGAGAGATTCTGGTACAAACCCAAGTCCCTTTTGAAAACTTTGCAAATCTTTCAACCTGGCTCTTCTTCTCCACAGTAATAGGCTGGTATTGTGTTACCAGAATTGGTTGGAAGAAGACAGCCAATTTGCGTTCCTATAGAATGGGGCTTCTTCAACTAATGTTAGTAGGGTTTACTATAATTTGCTTGTATGAAGTATTATGGACTTTTACAATATTAAATGCTGAAATTACTTCACAGATGATCTTGAACGGGCAGACACCAGATATTGATGCGCTTGCGGTGGAATATCCAGATATCCTACGGCCGTGGAACTTAATTTTTGGAACAAAGATGTGGCTCGCTGCTACTCTAATTAGTGGTCATGCATTCTATCTTAGCACAAAACCAAGAAAGTCCTTAGAAGAGCTAGAATCATAACTTTAGCATTACCAGCAATCTATAAACTTTATAGGCTTTCAAAAAAAAATTCAGTTAAAATGGATGTAACTGAAAAAGTCAATCTAGTCTTAAGACCACCAACAGAGGAGGTTGTTACTCAGGAAGAATTGCTAGAATTATTCAAAACAAATTCAAAGCCAAAACACTACATCGGCATTGAAATTTCTGGTTTCTTACATTTAGGTAGCCTGATAAGCACTAGCTTCAAGATTAACGACTTTGTTAAGGCAGGTGTCGACTGTACCGTCTTTTTGGCCGACTGGCACACTTTATTAAATGAAAAGCTAGGAGGCAATTTTGAAACTATTAGAAAAGTTTCGAAATATTATGAGGATGCCTTTAGATTGGTCTGTCCTGAAGCAAATGTGGTTTTAGGAACTGATCTTTATGATTCTAAAAAAGAGTACTGGTCTGAATTTATACAAATTGCAAAGCATATGTCATTGGCTAGAACCATGAGAACGCTTACCATAATGGGAAGATCAGAAAACGACGAAAAGGTTGATCTTGCAAAACTTATCTATCCTGCAATGCAGGCAACGGACATCCATTCGCTTGACTTGGATATAGTACATGCTGGAATGGATCAGAGAAAAATTCACATGCTTGTTAAAGACGTTTTTCCAAAAATGAAATGGAAGGTTCCTGTAGCTGTACACCACAAGTTATTGCCTGGGCTAACCAAACCCGCGGCAGAAATACCTGATGGTGAGGTGGCGAAGATGAGCAAGTCTGACCCCAACGCTGGTATTTTCATTCACAACTCAGATGATGAAATTAGAACTAAAATTAAGAAGGGATTCTGTGAGGAAGGAAGTATAGAAAACAACCCTATATTAGAAATTGCAAGACATATAGTATTTCATGAATTTGACACCATAGCTGTTGAGCGGCCTGAAAAATTTGGTGGCAATGTCAGCTATGATAATTTTGAAAGTTTGGAATCTGATTTTTCACAAAAGAAACTTCATCCTACAGACTTGAAGCAAGCTGTTGGAGAATCTTTGGTCAAGATAGTCTCTCCGATTAGGGAGAAATTGGCATTGAGTGATGAGCTGTCTGATTTAATTAAAAATAGTTACTGACAACTATTTTGATATCTTTTTTACAATCTTCCCAGCTATGGGTGTTACAACTAATGCTACTGGTAATGCAACAATAAAGCCTACAAGAAAAGATCTTAGCCAAATTACCAAGAAATCTGATGGTAATCCTACCGAAACAAATGTCATTACTAAGGACATTACGAATGACATCATAATTGCCATAATTACTCCAAATAAAATATCTGATTTTCTCATTATTCAAACTGCTCTTTTCTTTTAACTTCACAAAAACAATCTAAATTAATTTTGTATTTTTTTTTCTGCCTGAAGACTATATTTTGATTTGTAGCCTCGTGGATTTATCATCAAATCGTTAAAGTTGTATGTTGACGAGTTTCCGACAATAACTGTGCTTATCATGCCTAACTTGTCAGCATATTCTTCCATGTGCTCTAGATCAGTAATAACTATGGATTGAGATTCTCTATACGCACCCTTGATAATTGCAACAGGAGTACTTGGAGAACGATATTTTAACAAAAGTTTCCTAGTCTCCTGTAACTGATGTATTCTTTTTTTGCTTGATGGATTATAAATTACTATTACATAATCTCCAACTGCTGCCGCTTCTACTCTTTTAACAATTATTTCCCAAGGAACAAGAAGATCACTCATGCTTACTACCGCAAAGTCTGTCATTAGTGGCGAGCCGATTAACGATGCACAAGAGTTCAGTGCGGAAACGCCTGGTACTATCTCTACCGGCAGTCCTGTTTTAGGATCCCAGCCAGATTCAGCAAGTATCTCATAAATCAGTCCTGCCATTCCATAAATTCCAGGATCTCCACTAGAAACTAACGAAACAATTTTTCCATCTTTAGCTGATTTGATGCATTGCTGTGCACGTTCAACTTCTTGTGTCATATCATATCTATAGACGTCTTTTCCATCTATTAGATCTGCAACCAGATTTACATATGTAGAATACCCAACAATGGTATCACTTTCTTCAATTACTTGTTTTGCCCGAAAAGTCATGTGGTCATGATGACCCGGACCAACACCCACTACGTATAATTTGCCAGCCATAACCTTGAATGGATTTACAATTAATTTATCTCTTTCAATATTTAGTTGATCTTATCCAGCTGGAATTCTTCGTGAAGTGATTGGATAACAGACTTGCAGTCAGAGTCCTTTACAACAAAAGCCAGATTAAGTTCTGAGGATCCCTGCGCTATCATCATTACATTGACATTTCTTTTTTGTGCAGCAGAAAATACCTTGGCGGCTATGCCTACTGTGCCCTTCATGCCTGAACCAATAACGGCTATTATTGAGGCATTTGGAGTTGCTTCAATTTTTTTAACCATCTTTCCCAACAGATTCATTTCAAGCGCGTTGACAGCCTTTGCAAGATCTGGTTTTTTGACAATTATTGAGATGCTTGCCTCGGATGGGTTGGAAGAAACCATCAATACGTTAATGTTTTTCTCTGCTAGAATTGTGAATATTTTTGCTGCAGAGCCAGGCGCGGCAAACAATATGCCCCCGCTTAGATCCATCAAGCCTATGTTCCGAAGTGCAGAAACACATTTGACAGTTTTTTTGGTTGCTGTAGAGGGAGATGAGGTTACAAGTGTTCCATCATTCTTTACATCAAATGTGCTTCGAATTCGCATGGGAATTTTTTTGGATAATAAAGGTTCGAAAGTTTTAGGGTGGATTTGTTTTGCGCCAAATTGTGCCATTTCTATTGCTTCAGCATATGAAACTTCTTTGAGCAACCTGGCGTTTTTTACAAGTCTAGGATCAGCAGTCATCAAACCATCAACATCACTCATCAACCAAACTTCGTCTGCATTTATGCAAGAAGCAATTATTGTTGCAGTGTAATCTGAGCCACCCCTACCAAATGTGGTGATGTTGCCGTGCTGATCAGCGCCTGCAAAACCACCCACAACTGGAATTATTTTTTTCGATAACAAAGAACCAAGAGTCTTAGAAATACGAATTCTAGTAGTGTCCATTAGTGGTCTTGATTCACCAAAATTAGAATCCGTGACTATGCCAACTTCCTTGCCATTCAGCGCTGTAGATTTTTTCTTAAGATCTTGTAGTGCATAAGATACTAGATCGTCCGAAAGTCGTTCACCAAAAGAAATCAAATAGTCCAACGAGCGAGCTGAAACTTCTTTCAATAATGCAAGTCCACGGACTAGTTCCTGGAGTTCGGAAACATCGGTGTTTAGTTTTTCTAACAATTGTTTTTTTATTTCAGAATTTTTAATGGTTTTATTAGCAAGGCTTCTGTGTCTTAGGATTAATTTGTTTAATGTTACATTAACATCATCTTTCTTTCTCTGTTCAATCATTCTAGAAATTAGAATAAGCTCGTCAGTTACGCCATCAACTGCCGAGCACACTACAACAATCTCATTATCTTTGGAAAACGAAGCAACAGTTCTTGCAACACTGTTGATATCTTTGGGAGATCCAAGTGATGTTCCGCCAAATTTTAACACTAGTTTCAAAGTAGTATACCTGCTTTAGTTAATCAATAAATTCGTTAACTTTCAACACGAGGTGCCAAATAGAAATGTATTCTTCCAATATTGGTAACCTTGAATTCAATTCGTAGTGGTTTTGCGCTAGAAAATTCACATATTATTGAGCCTGCTGCGCCCCCCATCGCCTTCACAATTGGGTTAAGGTACTCTAGGCTGTATGTTCCAGTACTTTCTTGAGTTACAGAGATTTCTTCTAATTCTTCTGTGTCTTTTTCGAGATTTATGATGGCTTCTCCAGAATCTCCTTTTCCAGAGAATTCTACATTTTTAGATGTCGTTTTTATTGATAAATAATCCGAGACCACTTCAATATCTCCTAAAATTTTGTCAAGTCCAGTTGAAGATAAAGCAATTTTTGAATCATAAGTAATTTTTGGCAGCGGTGTATCAGATACCGAACTCTCAATTAATCGCATTTTGTATTTTTTGTTTTTTCCTATAGATACGCGTAACATGCTGTCTTCCGATATGTTGATTTCAACGCTTTCGCTTTTTTCAGCTCGTTTGATTATTTTAGAAAATTCGTCAATGCGAACCCCAAATTTTATGTCGCTATCACAACTGTATTTCTCAAACGCAGAGTTGGGCCAGGAAATGTCTATCAGTGCAACGTGGGATGGATCCATTCCTCTAAATGAGACGCCTTCAACAGTGGCCTCAAAAGTTGCTTCTTCAACCAAAGTTGATATTGCGGAGATTATAGCCTTCCACTCATTAGAAGTATTTGTTTTAGCTGAAAATTCCAATTTAATCAAATAATTGTAATGTCAAAGTTAAAAGTTATGTATAGTCACGCCAAGTGTAGTTACACTTTGTACATCTATAAAACCTAGTTTCGGGTTCGTCAGCACTACGAGTCTGCAAACTCCAACAAACTCCTTCTTGGTTATGACATTTTTCACAATCAATCTTTATAGTTGATTCCAGTCCTTTTGCTTGATTCAAATCAGATTCATCCATAACTAGAAATTCGGAGTTTGTTTCTTCAGGTTTTTCTTTAATGGATTTATCAGGTTTTTCTTTGACATATTTACATTTTGGGCAAGATAATAGTCCGTTATCGTTTTTTAGTCGTACTTCACATTTAGGGCAAAATTCCATTCATTTTACCTTTATCTTAGAGACCAACAGTTTTTTTAATTCGGCAGCTCCTTCGATTACGGTGTTTGTCGCTTTAATGATATCTTTTAGTGGGTTGTTAGAAACCACGCGCATATACAATTCGTCTGTAAGTGGATGTCTAGCTATCACACCAGCAAATTGGGTGCTGGAACTCTTGAGTATTTCGTCTTGTATAATATACATGACGCCGATATCTCCTCCAAGTATTGTTAAGTTTGCTTCTTTTTTGGTTAAATCACCTAACTGAACTTCCATCCAAGCGAAAAAAAACTTATTGTGGATATAAATCATTATAAGTACAGATTTGGCCAGCGAAATTTCAAACTTGATCTTGGTTAAGGACAAAGATGCGTATACAATTGATGACAGCATCACATTAAATGTTAAATTTTCATTAAATGGTGAATTGCGTAATGCCTTTAATGAAAAAAATTGGACTGATGCGTACGAAAAGAATGATAATCAATTCAAACTAAAGTATGAAATCAAGCTTACTTCTGGCGGCCTAAGAAAACATAACGTTGGAAAACCAATCAACACTTATCGAAAAGCATCGATATTCTGGACTAGAAATCCTAAGCTTGTAAACCCTATGAAAGAACGAAGAATTTGGGTCCAGGTTGCAAAGAATTTTGAACCATATATAAAATTGACAGAAGAGGATGTTCAAAAAGAATTGTTTGATTTTGATGAGCCTATTGTTTTGAGTGCGTCGGAACTTGGAAAAGGAAAGCATAAAGTTGGTGCAGAGGTTTTTGTCTCATGGAATAAACACCCGTATATTGAAAAAAATGAGGAAAGAATGCATTCAAAAGAAATTGAAATTGATATCAATTAGGGATATAAGTACGAGTATTGAAAACTTGGCATGGCAAAGTACGACGGTCTGTTAGGCCAGCCACTTTTGGAAATAGAAGAGCCGGATAAAGAAGGCGGTGTTACTCTAATCTTCAAAGATAATAGATTTATGTTTATCAAGGTAGAAGACGGCAAGCTGTCTACTATTTCAATTCCAGAGTGATTGTATGGCAAAGTTTGATGGAATAAGAATGGCGGATCTTGTTGAAGTTCAGGATCCGGACAAGGATGGTGGCATGACACTCGTTTTTAAAGAAAACAAGTTCCTTCACGTAAATATAGTGGATGGAAAGATTGTAACAGAATCAATTCCAGAATAACTAGCGTTGAAGAGACTTTGCAAATTGAAAAATTATTTCCTCTTGTGGAAATGACTGAATCGAACCTGGTCTTTCTTCACGTACTTTTTGCATGGCATCATCAGCAGACATTTTTTGGTGTTTTATAAGATAGCAGGCTAATAGTGTTCCAGTCCTTCCTAAACCGGCAAGACAGTGAACCATTACTGGCTCGTTATTAGTTATCCTACTATGAATAAAATCTACGGCTGAAACAAGATCAACAAATTCAGGAACGCCCATGTCGTTTGACATTATATGAAGATACTTGACGTCTTTTACCCAATCGTCATCAAGAGGTTCTTCTCTAACAGTAACAATGGATTTTATGCCTTGTTCAATTGCCCATTGTACTTCATCGATTGAGGTTGGGATTCCACTACCTGCAAGTTTGTTGTCAATCAGCCAAGAAAATTTGTCTGGTCTACCAGTAACAGTTCCATGAACTTTCCGCCAAATATCGCCATAAATAGTCATAATACAAACTCAAGAATTCATAATATAAGCCTGATTTGTTAAATAAAAAAAGAAGTTAAAGAGATGGATTACTTTGGTGGATCATCGATTAGTTCAGTCCAGCCTGTTGTAAAAACTGAGTTTTTGTAAAGTGCGACTGGTTGACCTACAGTAAAGTCCATTGGTCTCATCCAAAAGATTGCCTTTGTTGGGCAAACTCCAATACATGCACCGTCAGAGATGCATCTTTCTGGATAAAATACGAATGCTTTACCTCGTTTCCAACCTTCTACTGGTTTTACTCTTAAAACATCAGGTCCCAAAGTTGTACAGATTTCTACACATAATGCACATCCGATACACATTTGTTCACTAATATCTGGTAGTATTGCTACTGGCATTGTAGATTAACTACTAATCCAAGCTTAATATAATTTCCTCAAAAACCATAACGCTGTTTGAACATGCGATCGCGTTTTGCGTCATTCTAAGTTTATAGAATGAGGTGTGAGTTACTTGAATTGTCGGGATTTAACACTTTAGTAAGTATGCTGTTTTCTGATCTAATTAATTGAATTTTTGTGAAGTGCTCGTTATCTATAACACGTCTTCCGGTGTTGTACAAAATCCATTTGTTTTCATCATTTAGTTTTGACAAGATCCCCACTATTACGGTAGATTTCGTATACTCCCCAGATGAAACAAGCAACATTAAAAATGAATTAATTAGCCGCCCAATGTCTTTTTCGCCCTCTAAAATGTTAAAAAATCCATTAAACGAGTCTATGATTACTAGTGACCTTTTCTTTGAAATTTTTTCAATTACAGATTTTAAATCTTCACGTAAGCTGCCGTTTTCTGGATAAAGTAAGGTTAGGTTTTTGAGTGGTGGTGTTATTCCGGCCTTCACAAAACCAGTGTATTGTAAATCAAAATCAAAATAAAATATGGGAATTTCCCAGTTTGATATTTCCTTTGTAAAAAAGGCTGTTTTTGCAAAGGAATCCTCATAGAAAACCATGTTCGTTGTATTTTGTTCGAGTATGTTTTGAATTGCTGCCTTTTTGTGAACCATGTTGTTTGAGTTTCTTTTAATTCAGGAATAATCTATGGTTTTTCTTGCTCTTCTATAACCATCATAGTTAGTGTTGACTGGACCGTGGTAATTTTTCTAATTTTATTTGTAATAGTAGACCTCAAAGTATCTATGTCATCTGAACTAAGTTTAAGCACAATATCATAAACCCCATACACTCCCTGAATTTCGTATTGTATGTCTTTTTCATCCGCTAAGATTTCTTTGATTTTTATGATTATTGATTCGTCAGTTCCCAGATCAGAATTAATGAGAATATACGAAGTAGGCATAATTAAAAATTAGTAAAATAATATTTAAGAGATCAGAGATTTTTTGTTATGAAAATTATAGATCTTACGCTAACAATTTCAAACAAAATTCCTACATTTCCAGGCTCTCCGCAGCCAAATTTCATTCCATGGGAAAAGATCAAAGATGATGGCTACAACTTGGAACTCTTGTTTTTGAGCTCACATACAGGAACCCACTTGGATGCACCATACCACTTTCTAGAAAAAGGGGCAAAAATTCATGAAATTAGCCTCAAAAAGCTGGTATCAAATGCTGTTTTGATAAAATCTAGAAAAAAGAGTAACGAGTCCGTAACGAAAACAGACATTCAAAAGTTTGAAAAAAAGCATGGAAAAATTGCAAGTTTTTCTTCCGTTATTTTCTACACTGGATGGCAGAGAAATTTGCAAAAAAAATATTACTTTACTAAAAACCCTGGATTGTCAGTTTCAGCTGCAAAGTATCTTGCATCCAAAAAGGTCAGTTTGGTTGGTATTGATTCTCCAAGTATTGATTTGGGTACAGACTCTAAGTTTTCTGTCCATCATGTCTTTTCTAAAAAAGGAATATTGATTGTTGAGAATTTGGCTAATTTGGAAAAAATAAAATCGTCAAAATTTCACCTAGTAGTTTTGCCTCTAAAATTGAAGAATGCCACTGGTTCGCCCGTTAGAGCAATCGCGTTTGTAGAATAAAAAAAGAGTTTAGAGTACGTCTATAGCTTTTCCCTTTGATTTTTCATCCTCTAGTTTGAACGTCAGTTCAAGTATGCCGTTCTTGTATGTGGCCTTGGGAGATTCTGCATCAACGTCGTGCTTAATTGGCACTTTAACATGGTACTTTTTCTCACCACGCTCTGCGTCAATGTGAATTACTTTGTCAACTCCCACAACTACGTTGACATCTTTTTTCTCGACACCAGGCATTTCTGCAATAATTTTGAGTGTCTTTTCTTTCTCGTCAACTAGAGTGTCAATCAATGGTTCTCTTTTGTTTTCAGTTGGAAGCATGTCTGGCTTGACATTTCCGTACTCTTGTACCACAGGCTTACCGTCAGGACCAGTTGTCATGGTATAGCCATAAAAAACTGGACCTGAAATGGTTCCTGCATTCTTTAGCATCTCAAAAACATCGTCTAGGTTCACGAATGAACTAGACATCTGCTCAAAGATCCTGTTGAACTCATCATCGTGGAACATTTGTCATATTTCACCTATATATGTCATAACTATGACATTATATATAGTTTATTTTTATTAATGAGGAATATTACAGTATATAGTGATAGTATTACATAATACTAATATAACTGACATAATATGTAGTTTTTGTGAGAACTGTGGGTCTGTCTATTCCTGATGTTGTGCGTGAGATAATTACCAGAAACAGGTCTATTCATGACTGCATGGCTATGGATGTCATTAACTATACGGCCCTGGCTGTCAAAATTCAGCCTCAGGTTGAAAAACAGATTGGGAATGCAGTTCAACTAAACACCATTGTAGTGGCCATTAAGCGATATGCAGACGCGTTTGAGAAAAACGAGAACGTCGTAGATGAGCCAGTATTGAAGGACGCAAGACTTTCGATGACTGACAGAATAATGGGAATGCGGTGGACAATGAAAGATCTTCTTGATCGGGACATGGCCAAAATGTTTGCCGAAGCTGAAAAGGCATTTTCCAACTCTGAGTTTTTCAGGCTTGGTGATTCCTTTACAGTTTTAGCTGATGACTCTGATGTTACCAGAAGAATATTCCAAAACTTTCCAAAAGAAAACTTGTACAGTTCCGGACTGGCAAAAATTAGAATTCAGGTACCGGAGCAAAACAGGGCAGACATTCTTTCCTTTGTAACTGGGATTCTGCACCGAAACAGCATAGAGTTGGTTGACGCATTGTTTAGCCAGAATGGAATTGTGTTATTTTTGAAAGAGGACCAAGCTCCTTTGGCTTATGAAAAGCTTAGATCTGAGATTCCGAGGCAATAAGAAAAATGGTTTGTAAAAATATTTGTGTAGATTACAAGGCAAAGAAACCGGTCGGTGGTATGAGATATTTGGCTGGTCAAAAGCGCTGCCAAAGCTGTGATCTTTTCATTCACTGGGAAGGTGTCAAATGTCCATGCTGCTCAACAAAGCTGCGTGCAGGCCCAAGACGGAGAGGACTCAAACAATTGATGGTAGATTCCTTACAGGAAGCTATCCCAAATACTGTCTAAAACTAGTGTTTTTAGACAAAAAAGTGCCTAGAAAGCAGTAAATAGCTATTTTTTGCACCAAAAATATTTGGTGGTTCAAATCTTGTCTTAAATACAAATTTCGTATGGTAAGTTATGGCTAGCGTCTCTTACGCTTACAGACACCAGGAATATTTGCGGGAACACCAAGAGTTCCTAGATCGCCTAGAGGCATCTCGTCTCAGAATTCAGCAAACGCAAAGATGGCACTTTCTAACCGGGTTGTTTGTTAGTCCATTTTACAAGCTCTTTGAGCAGCCATATAGTATTTTGAAACACGTCTATTCTTCCGTCCTTAGAATTTTCTAGGCACGTTTTTTGGTGTCAAGGTATTGTCAACAATAGCAAAAATAATGTCAAGGATAAATGGCAGTTTTTTACACTTTCTAGAAAGTAAATCATTATTCTAGAATGTATATTGAGAGGTTCTCAGGCACGAAAATCGGCTTTTTAGCCCGATTTTATGTTTTTAAAAACATAGTCAACATGGGATTAAAATGCATGTAAAATGTATGTAATAATACAACATTAATTACCATAAAACATGTCAAAAACTACCAAAATAAGCTATTTTTTGTACCAAATCTAGGCGTAAAACTACCAAAAACCGAGATGTGCGGTCTTGATGTGCTCCTGAAACTTTTCGCGTTTGATCCAAGCGCTGTCCTTTAGAGGATCACATTTCGGACATTTTACAAGTGGCTTGTCCAGTATTGGTTCCTCGATTGAGGCTTCTGTCTTCATCCCCGAGCACTCATGTGGTCTTTCCATGTTGAGATCATATAATCTGTATTTTCCAGTATTTCCACGGTAAGTTTCATCCCAAATGAAATTACCGTCTATGCCACATTTGTTGCAAATCATGATGCTCCCAGTTAGAATTTATTTTTGGATGGATTTGACCATTTCTGTGAATTTTTTTAAACCGCCGGTTTGCTCTAACAACGTTCCGATCACCAAGCCGTCTGCTCCGGCCTTGATCAGAGAGTTGGCTGTTTTTGCCGATCTAATGCCTCCGCCAACCATGAGAAATCCATCAAAGACACTCCTTACCGTTTGGACCATCTCTGGGGTGACGTTTTGCTTAGCTCCGGATCCCGCTTCAAGATATACGAATCTCATACCCATGTATTGGGCGGCCATTGCGTAAGCTGCTGCGATCTTTGGTTTGTCAAAAGGTATCCCCCTGGCATTTCCAAAGAACCAAGCTGATGTGCCTTCGCCAATTATCAGATATGCTGTTGGAAGTGCCTCCAGTTTCATCTTCCTTACCAGTGGAGCTCCAAGCGCTTGGGCCTGAGTAATGTAGTACGGGTTTTCCGAGTTCATCAAAGAGGTAAACAGAATTGCGTGAGCCTTTGGAACAACCCCTGTAATGTTTCCAGGAAATAGTACGATGGGTAGCTTGGTCTTTTTTCTCAAAATTCTGACAGCTCTATCCATCCCCATTTGATCAGTTGCGGAAGAGCCACCAACCAGAATTACGGGGAAAAGATTCTTCATGTTTTTAGATGCATTCAAAAGTTCTCTTGCTATCTTTTCGACGTTGGATGTAGTGCTAAAGTTTTCAGAGTCGACTAGCAAAAATATTGTCGTTTTACCCCCCTTTTTGCACTTTTTTAGCCTAGTTTCCACCTTATTTCGCATATCTACGATCCGATAGATAGTCTCATTAAAACTTAATTGAAAGAAGCTATACTGTTTTGTATAGCTATGAGCGAACCCAATAAATCTAATTTTAATACAATTATTCAAGAAATTATCAAAAAATCGTTGTTTACAGAGCGACAAATTGAAATTATTTTAAAACAGAAGAAACTCCTTGACGTAGAGTTTGGTGTGTCTAAAGGTGCTTACTACAGGCAGGTAGCACAGTCACGGAGTAAGGTTGAGAGTGTGTACTACACACTAATCCTCCTACAGGCATACGATGTGATACTTCCTGATAGTGATGTGATATCTAGGCTCGCAGAACAGCTTAATGTGATGAAAGATAGTGACTTTGCGCCTGAAAATGAGAGACAGATAGTAGATGTTATACAGAAAGCTGTAAAGCAGTTAGTTAACATGTGATTTTGTTTGTAGTTTTTTTAACGAAAATTGTGATGTTATGATTTTTTTGTTCGTGTAATTGTAAATTTTTGTTGCCCCGTTATGATATATCATTTCGTGTTTAGTTTGTTGTGATGTTAATTGACATTCCTGATGCCGGCATCATATTGGTTTCAGTGTTAGCATTTTTGGGCGGCCTTGTAACATTGTACTTGTATACAAAAATACGATCGTCTGATGGCGCTGAAAAGATTGCCCCAACAAACCAGGAACGCATCGACTTCTATGAAAAGGAGTTGATTGATATGAAAATACGCCTAGACATTATGGAATTGGATGGTGAAAGCTTCGCTAGCTCAGACTTGCCTAAGAAAAAAGTCAAGTCGTTAGAAAAGCCTGAAATGGAAAAACAGGAGTTTGTAGTTCCGAAACCTAATACATCTCCACGAGTTCCAAACATGAGCTTTGAAGATTCGCTTACACGTGTGTTGAAATTAATCACAAATGGACCAATGACATCACGTGATGTTGAAGTGACGTTTGGAAAATCACGCGAGCATGTTTCGCGGTTGATGAAAAAATTGTTTGAAGATGACTTTGTTGGTAGAGACACTTCTGCCAGGCCTTATAGATACACAATTACGGAAAAGGGTAGAGGGCGAATTGGTTCTAGTGAAGGCGATGTTGTTTACGCTGTTTCGCAGTAAGTGTCTAAGAGTGTTTTTGGGCTATACGAATAATTTGGTAAGACCATTCCCTTCCTGTCCGTGTACGCTCAACCCTGTTTCGTGAGGCAAATCTCGCCAAATAGGTCGAAACCACACTTAGTTTGATAGGCTCGTTATACTCATCCTCGTACTTCTCAAGCACCTCTGAAGAGGTAAATCTGCCTGTGGGGAAGGAGTTTTCGGCAACATTCCAAATTTTCCCGCCTACAGAGTCTAGGTTTGGTGCCTGGTCCTCTTCAATATTGATCAAGTCCATTAACTCGAAGATTTTGAGAACCTTCTCTTTAGTGACGTTGCCTTCTATCTTAAAGTCGTATTTGGCGCCGTCCTTATCCTGAACATCTATTCGTATTCGCTTCTGTTTCATATTTAGATCTATGAAGATCCAGCGTTAACACTTGAATGGATCCTACAAGTTTTGTTAACAAACATATTTGTTAAGATTGACTGCCTAGGCCACGCCTGGGTGTTTTTGGTTGTTAACAACGCCTAGAGTGGAAATAAGAGGGTATGTTTGGTTTTCATGGCTGGAGTGGAAATGTGGGGGTATGTTTGGTCTATTAACATCTGTTAAGGATGTTATTCATGCCTGGAATGGTAAAAGGGGTGTGTTTTGAGGTTTTTTAGTAAAAATTTAACCTGCAGTTAACATGTTGGTGTGGTGTGAACCCACACACCTTTGTTTCTAGTCTTTTTCTTTTTAAAAATTTTTTATGATAAGAATTGAATAATGAAAAGTAAAGTGAGTTTGTGTTGTTTTTTAGAAAATAGATTAGAAATGATGGTGTGTGTGTCATCGATCAGACCGATCAGTGCATGTCAACCAGAACGATCAATGTTGTAAAAATCAACTAGTGGATCCATTCAAGTGTTAAATCATAATAAAAAATGATCTCAAAATGAGTACAACAACCATAGATCCAGTGGAACGGCTACTTGACAACGCTGATCAAGGCCGCACAATAATTAAAAACCCAAACGTGTTGCGCCACGATTACATCCCAGAGCGAATTTTACACAGAGACAAACAACAAGAATTGGTAACACAATCACTAATACCATTATACAAAAAATCAATACCACCAAACTTGCTAGTCTACGGCAAACCAGGTACAGGCAAAACACTTGTTATAAAAAAAGTATTAAACCAAATTCAAAACAGGGTTGACAAAAACTCATACCGAATTAAAATCGTTATCACAAATGCAAAGGAGCAATCAAACCTTTACAACGTTCTAGTCGATTTGGGCAGACAGCTAGGACTTAAACCAAAAAAGACACCCGACGACAAACTTTGGTTACCGCACACAGGACTGTCAATTAGCGAAGTCTTTAATCGCATTCTTTACATCATTGAAAAAAATAAAATAAACTCTGTTTTTGTAATTGATGAAATTGATCATCTTGCCAAGCTTGTTGACAAGACGGGCAAGGACATACTTTACTCAATTACAAGGGCAAACCTAAAACTAAAAAATGGTTCGTTGTCACTAATTGGAATTTCAAATGATGTTAGATTCAAGGAAGAATTAGACCCAAGAGTCATTAGTACGCTAAGTGAGGAGGAACTTGTTTTTCCTGCTTACAAAACAAATGAAATAAAAGAAATTTTAGAAGACAGAGTACCACTGGCCTTTGAAGAAGACACAGTTACAAGCGGTGCCTTGAACCTATGCGCATCTATGGCATGTAGAGAACATGGTGATGCTAGAAGGGCAATAAAGCTGTTAGATGTTGCGGGAAAGATTGCCGAACTAAAACAGGACAGAACCATAACCGACGAACACATTCGCTTAGCATCACAAAGAACTGAGATTGATAAGGAATCCCAACAACTCAACGCTTTTTCACTTCATGAAAAACTACTTGTAATTACCATAATGAAATCTCCTAACATCTCAACAGGAGGTATCTATTCTGCCTACAAATCACTTTGTAAACTAACCCACCAAATCACACTCACACAAAGGCGGGTGACACAAATGCTTAACGAAATAGAGCTATCAGGACTTATTTCTGGCAAAATGATACACCAAGGAATTCACGGAAACACAAAGAAATTCAATCTTACAGTTTCACCAGATTTGGTAAAAAACACTCTCAAAACTGACGAAATATTCGTTGATGTTCTTTAATCAGAAGTTAATGTAGGATTCTGGTCTTGTCTGGCTAATCACCATCACTGATAGGTCAGAAAACTCCTTTCCCTCTAATTCCTGCACACTTCCAGTGAAGGTTTGTTCTTTTCCATTAGTTAAAGACTCAAAAACATGAACAGGGATGTTAGACGTGTCAAAACCATTTTTCTTGAGATAAAACGCAATCTCTGACGGCATAAAGTGCTTTTTTGGGTCTTTTGGCCACGGCCTGGGAATTAATATAATGTTATGACCATCAACTACAGCTTTTTGCAGTTCCAGCTTCTTCTCTTCAATTGATGTGGTTACGTGCATTGTAATAACCTTGGATTTGTCTAGAGGTATCTTGGCTTTTGAGGCAGCAACCTGAATTGAACTAATTCCAGGAATTATTTCAACATCTCCAAAAATCTCAATCAACCTATCTACAACTTCAGATTCAGAAAAATTAACATCACCAGTAAATGGGACAACCAAAATTCCACCTTCCAACTCTTTCTTGATTTGCTGGTATGTTTTTTCTTGATCTTCCATCGTAATTACGTGGACTTTTTTACCCTGAATCAGACTAGAAATAATATCAAGTGTGTATTTGTAACCAACAACAACATCTGCATCAACAATAACTTTTCTTACTATTTCTGTGATATAATTTTGGGAGCCCGGACCAACCCCAACGGCAAAAACCTTACCCATTTTATTTCGTTACAATTCGTTTGTCTTGAATGTATTTTACAAACCTTGACCAGTCAACCTTCAAATATTTCATAGGAGCGCTAATAGGATATTTCACCCAATCTTGTACAACAGAAAACTGAAACTTCTTCTCTTTACCATCTTCAATTATATCTAAAAACAACACAGTACCCCAAACCTTTTCTTTTGCTTCAATGTATAAAATATTATCAAAGCTGATTTTTTGATTCTTCTTATTTTCTAAATCAGTTCTTAATTTTTCTTCACCATATCCGTCTTCTACAACCATCACATCCTTAGATTGCAACAACCTAACTGTCTGCCTAGTTCTGACAGCACCCCACCACTTTATGCCTGCCTCTGTTTTTTTAATAAACAACAAACGCCTGTTAGTTAAAATTAACATTCCCTCTTTGCCCTTGCCGCTAAGAAACCCCCTACTTTCTTTCCAAATTGAAAGAACGTGCGCCTGAATTTTTTCTTCCGGCTCCATGGAACAACATGATTTTAACTTGATAAAAACTAATCCTAGGATTGGCTTTTATTGGAGTTGTAAAAACCATCACCATGAATTTAAAATTTTTAATAATTTCTATAGTAATAATATCTGGTTTTGTAGGCAGTGCATTTGCACAAACAATGAGTGTGGAAAAAGAATTCAGCCAGGAGGAGATAGACGAAATGAAACGCACGGCTGTTTACATTGGCATGTCCGAGGGATCTTTTCTGATTGAATTGTTTCCTGAAGACGCTCCTAACACAGTTGATAGGTTTTTGAAGTTGGTTGAAAGCGGTTATTATGACGGCACAGTTTTTCACCGAATAATACCTGGATTCATGATTCAGGGGGGCGACCCAAACACCAAAGGATCTGATCGAAGTTTTTGGGGACAGGGAGATCCAGGATATACCATCAATGAAGAATTTAACACCATACAACACGACCGCGGCATTGTTTCTATGGCAAGAGGCAACGATCCAAACAGTGCAGGCTCGCAATTTTTTATTGTACATCAAGATTCAAATTTTCTTGATGGGGAATATACCGCCTTTGGAAGATTAATTCCAGTTGCATTGAATCCTACACTCCCAGGCAGCTTTCAGACACTTGATATGATTGCAAACCTTGAAACGGACAACCGTGATGCACCATTAGATGTTACAAAAGCCACGATCGTTGAAGCTTCAATAGCTAAGGATTTTTCTATTTCCGATTTTGGTGGGCCAGATCGAAACGAATCAATCATAAAAAAAATTAGAGTTGCTGGAGGAGTTACTGATAACTATTTGAACTATTTACATAACATCTCATTCGATCTTCCACTCCGATGGGAAGTTCAAGATGGAAGCGAAGATTATCTTATGTTAGTATTACAACCTACTGCTGATGAACACAACGTACAACCACAGATAGAAAAAAGTGGATTTGTTCCCCAAGTTATAATATTATCAGAAGAAGTAATTCCAATAGACCTTGAAGCTGGTGTTAGCACTGCATTCTTTCTCATAAAAGGAGCAGACGAACCTAAAGTTTCAGCCAACTACATATTTGAAAATGATGACGGGGTAAAAGCCCATCTTGTTGTTGGAACCCAAGAGTTGCCCATTCCTGGAACAACCGAAACCGAGCAATTCAAAATTATACAGATCCACTTTATGAATTCAGAACTCAGTTACTCTATAATCTATGTTAATCTTACAGAATGGTTTAGATACGAAATTAACGCTTTTGTTCAAACGGTAGATAACTTTGAAGTTATGTTTGATGGAAAGATGCAGCCCATAAATTTTAGTGAGAGCCCAGTTTTTAGACAAATAATTGTTGATGCAAAAGCAAAACCTGAGCCTGAATCATTACCACCAGTAAGGGTTGGCGGTTGTCTAATAGCTACAGCATCTTATGGTTCTGAGCTTGCCCCACAAGTTCAACAGCTGCGAGAACTACGTGACAACACTGTACTACAAACGGAATCCGGCGCTGCATTCATGACTGGATTCAACCAGTTTTACTATTCGTTTAGCCCCATGATTGCTGATTACGAAAGGGAGAATCCAGCCTTCAAGGAAGCTGTGAAACTGACTATTACTCCTCTATTGATCTCATTAACTCTACTACAACATGCAGACATTGATTCTGAACATGAGATGTTGGGATATGGAATTGCTGTCATATTACTAAACATTGGAATGTACTTTATTGCTCCAGCTGTTCTGATAACGAAGATTAGAAGTTTTTACAAGTTACAGTAAAATACCCAAAAATAGTATTATCTGTATGAGAAAAGAGTACGTTGTAGTACGTGTTGACGCTGCACCAGACGCCTCTCCTTACGTGATAGTTTCTTTATCTTCCAAAAAGGACGTCCAAGAAAACAACGGACCGCCATCTTCTCCATTCGGCAAGGCTAACGTTATGGGATTTTCCAACATGAACGACATGGCTAAGGAGCTTAACAAAATGATGTCTGGCGGAGGAGTTGGTATGATGGGCAACACCACCTCCATAAAACTAGACATGATTGAATACAAAAAACTTGGTCTTTCAGTAGGTGATAAGGTCTTTTTAGATCTTACAAAGGCTGAAAGTTCAGGCGTTTAATCTCCAACGATCCACTTTATTTGAAAGTAAGCCCATACTAATAGGGCGAAATGGGACTATTTGGTAAAAAAGACAACGATGAAACAAAGTGTAACAAATGTGATCTAGAGTTTTCTTCGCCAGAGCGACTGAAACGTCATACTGAGAAGGCGCATAATCCTAAGGGCTCAAAAACACAGATCAAGAAGGAAACATGGGGAACCATCAAAACCAGACACAGAAAGGACCGAAACGTAGCCGCCGGATAAAATTATCTTAGTTTTACGTATTCATACGCACCAAGCTTGTTGTCAAAACAATACTGAGTTTTTTGGTAGTTTTTTCGAAATTCTGCAACTTGTTTTGCAATGTCCTTTGCGTCTTTTTTATCAACAATTACATTTTTTATGAAAGACGCAATTTGTTTCATTTCTGATTCCTTCATTCCCAAACGCGTCACCTCGGAAGTTCCAAGCCTAATTCCGCCTGGGTGCATGTAATGTCTCTTTGCCTTGATGTCACCTGGAATCAGCTGGCGGTTAACAATGATGTTCGCCTTTTCCAAATCAGCCTCAATTTTGCCACCATCACCATAATCGAGCACGTTTACAACAGCTTGGTGTGATTGTGTAAAGCCTTTTTTTTCACCTAAAATTTTTAACCCCAAATCATTTAATGTCGAAGCTAACACCTTTGCATTTTTGATTGTTTGGGCTGCATACTCTTTTCCAAACTCAAGCGCTTCTGCAAACGCAACTGCCTTTGCAGCCATGTGGTGAATATGGTGAGAACTGGTAAGTCCTGGAAACGTTGCTTTTTTGATAGCTTCTGCATCTTTCTCAAATGCCAAAACAAGCCCACCCTGCGGACCAAACAATGTTTTGTGAGTGCTCATAGTTATGGTATCTACTCCCTCCCTTAGCGGGTCCTGGAACATACCCCCAGCTATTAATCCAGCAACATGTGCAGCATCATAATTGATGTGTATGTTATGACCTTTCAAAAAGTCAGCCAGCTCTTTGACTGGGTGTGGAAACAAAAACACAGAGCCACCAAACATAGCTATTTTTGGCAGCCTGCCTTGCTTTTTCAACTCTTCAACCTTTGCTTTTGTTTTTTCAACATCAATGTTCATCTCTTCAGAGTCAAACGCGAAAAACTCAATTTCTAAACCATGGACAAGACCAGCAGTTCCTGAGTGCTCTTTTTTACCATGTGAGATATGGCCGCCAGCTGGAATTGATGGGGCAATCATCACGTCACCAGGATTTGAAAAAGCCGAATAAATTACCAGATTAGCAACAACTCCAGAAATGGGTCTTACGTCTGCAAACTCAGATTTGAACAGTTTTTTTGCAAGATCCATACATTGGATCTCAACCTCATCAATGTAGGTACAGCCAGCATAAACTCGTTCTCCAGGCCAACCTTCAGCATATCTGTTGCCAAAATCGGAGATTATTGCTTCTCTCACAGCTGGGCTTGGAATGTTTTCACTAGCGATCAAAGGAATTGAGTTTTCAAACCATTTGTTGTGTTTTTCCAAATTTGCGAAAACTTCGTCATATGCGTCTTTATTTGAACTGTTTGTCATGCTATCCACATTATTTTTCCCAATTAAAAAATACCTATTGTTTACGAGCCGCTAACCAAAATAAGGTATAATATAGGCAGGTGTGAGTTTTTGAATATGACTGTTCAGGCATCAGGAGTAAACATGCCAGTTGTTTTGCTTAAAGATGGTGCAACTCAAACTAAGGGTAGGGATGCACAAAAAAACAACATTGCGGCAGCAAAAATTATTGCTGAAATAATACGCACCAGCCTAGGTCCAAGAGGCATGGACAAGATGCTTGTTGACTCGTTAGGAGACGTTACAATCACAAACGACGGAGCTACCATTCTAAAAGAAATTGACGTTCAACACCCAGCGGCAAAAATGCTAGTTGAGATTGCAAAAGCAACCGACAACGAAGTTGGTGATGGCACCACATCTGTGGTAGTTCTAGCCGGCGCTCTCCTAGAACAAGCTGAATCACTTTTGGAACAGGAAGTTCATCCTATAGTTATTGTTGACGGTTATAGAAAAGCGGCAAACAAAGCCAAAGAATACATCAAAGATATTTCTGATCAAGTTACTGCTGATGACAAACCGACTCTACTAAAGATTGCAAAGACATCCATGCAAACAAAATTGGTAAGAAAAGATTCTGACAAAATAGCTGATATGGTTGTAAAAGCTGTGTTGGCAGTTGCTGAAAAAAGCGGCAGTAATTACACCGTGGATATAGATGACATAAAAGTGGAAAAGAAATCAGGAGGCTCAATTTCAGATTCTTCAATTTTACAGGGGGTTGTTCTTGATAAGGAAGTAGTTCATTCAGGAATGCCAAAAAAAGTGACTGGCGCTAAAATTGCTCTTATCAACACTGCATTAGAAATTAGCAAGACAGAAACTGACGCTAAGATAAATATCTCAAACCCACAACAAATGAAATCATTCCTAGATGAAGAAAGCAAGATGCTCGAAAGAATGGTTGACAAGGTTGTTGGCTCTGGGGCATCAGTAGTCTTTTGCCAAAAAGGAATTGATGACATGTCTCAACATTACTTATCCAAGGCAGGCATACTTGCTGTCAGAAGAGTAAAGGAAAGTGATTTAACAAAACTTGCAAAAGCCACCGGCGGAAGGATCATAACAAATCTTGACGATTTATTTGAAAAGGATTTGGGAACTGCTGATTTAGTTGAGGAAAGAAAAATTGAAGAGGACAGATGGGTCTTTGTCGAGGGCTGTAAACATCCAAAGTCTGTGACTCTTTTACTGAGAGCAGGCTCACAAAGAGTTGTAGATGAGGCTGAAAGATCTATCCATGACGCAATCATGGTAGTAAAAGACGTTATGGAATTACCATCAATTGTAGCCGGCGGCGGGGCACCTGAAACATTTGCCGCAACTAAGATTAGAATCTGGGCAAAATCACTTGAAGGTCGCGAACAACTTGCGGCAGAAAAGTTTGCAGAGGCTTTAGAGTCCATTCCACTCTCACTTTGTGAAAATGCGGGAATGGATTCAATTGATACACTTGCCTCACTTCGTTCAAAACAGTTGGGCGGTAACAAATGGACAGGCATTGATGTAATGAATGGAAAAGTAGCAGACATGAAATCGAGTAATATTGTTGAGCCTTTGGCAGTTAAACTACAAATTATTTCAGCTGCTGCCGAGGCAGCATGTATGCTTTTACGGATTGATGATGTTATTGCAACTGCAAAATCAGCAGGTCCACCACCTGGACCAGAAGGCGGAATGCCACCTGGAATGGGCGGAATGGGCGGAATGCCACCTGGAATGGGCGGAATGATGTAGTTTCTAATTTATTATTTTATGAAAATTATTACAAAAACTTAAGAAAGCTATTTTTTGATTGTTAGTGTACAAATGATACCTGTACTGGGAGATTACGATGACTAAATGGGCACGTATGAGAAGACGAAAGGAAAGACAAAGAGCTGAAGTAATAAAACCTGAAGCTGAAGTAACGGCAGAAATAACTGAACCAGAACCAAAACTAGCTGAACGTACTAGTTTAGGCGACCCCCGGAAAATAAAAAAATCTGAACAACCCACCAGAACTTTTAACCCAAAATCCATCCTTGCTCAAATTCCTCGGTATGCTTACTTGCTAACAATTTTTGCGTTACTCGCAGGCATTTTTTTCCCGCTAATAACACCTGGGGTACCTTTTGATCATGCTATCCAAGGTATTGCAACGCTATCTCTTGGATTAGTTGGGGCCATACTATTATTCAAAGCCGCAACATCAGATAATCGGCGAGGAATTTTTATCGCTGTGGGCTTTGCATTAATTGCCATCTCTCTAGTATTGATTTATCATATACAAGATACGGTTCGTTCTTTGTACTATTGATTTAGACATCAAAATATAGATAAAACTCGTGAGGATGAGGCCTGATTGAAATCTCGCGCTGATCTTTCCTCTCCAGCTCAATAATTTTGTTAATTACAGGATCTGAAAAAATTGGATTTAGAAAACTTCTATCGCTCTCAAGTTCGTCTAAAGCTACGCCCAAGTTGGCTGGCAAAATTCCAATGCCTCTCTTTTTTCTCTCCGCTTTAGACATTTTATAGATGTCTTCATGAATTGGATCTCCAGGATCTGTTTTCTTTTTTATTCCATCAAGACCTGCAGACAAAACCGCAGAAAATACAAGATATGGGTTAGATGATGGATCAGGAACTCTATATTCCAGTCTTTTCACATTAGCATATTTTTCTCCTTTAAAGTGACCAGGTATTCTTATTGTTGCAGATCTGTTTGCGGTACTCCACGCAATGTAAACTGGCGCTTCATATCCCGGCACGAGTCTGTGATATGAGTTAGTTGTTGGGTTTGTAATCGCAGCCAATCCCTTAGCATGATCCATAATTCCACCACAAAAGTAGCGCCCTATCTGACTAAATTCATAGTCTTCATCTTTGTCATAGAACATATTTTTTCCAGACTTCCAAAGGCTGACATTGGTATGCATTCCCGAACCTGAATCCATGGAGATTGGTTTAGGCATCATTGTAGCAATTTTTTTATGCAGTTTCGCTATGTTTCGTATAACATATTTGTAAGATTGGGCACTGTCAGCAGCGTTCGTCATTTTATCATAAATGATATCAATCTCACACTGTCCTGCAGTAGCTACTTCGTGATGATGGTTATCACACAAAATCCCAAAATTCTCGTTCAATACTTCTACACAATCATTTCTGTATTCAGTTAACGTGTCTGAAGGCGTACTGGGATAGTAGCCTTCTTGCAGTCCCATTGGATATCCAGTTCCTTCTTGGCTCCATGGCGCTTCGTTTGATTCAATCGAGTACGACTGACCCTTGTAAGGAGTCAATACATCCCAATGAATTTTATCAAAAACAAAGAATTCAACTTCTGGTCCCCAAAAACTGTCATCATATCCCTGTGTCTTCAAATACTCCTCAGCCTTTTGGCATATGCCCCTAGGGTCAGTTTCTAACCTTCCTCTACCAGCTCCCCGGTAGATATCACACAACATCCTCGCAGATTTTTTATCTGTCACCCACGGAATTATTGCAAATGAATTAGGATCAGGCTTTAGTATTAGATCAGAATCGTCAATGGAGGTAAATCCTACAATGGAAGAACCGTCAAGTTTAGGAAGACCATCAATCATTTGGTCAAGCGTAAATGTATTGGATGATATGGTAGTGTGATGAAAACGCCCAGGCAGGCTGGTAAATTGTAGATCGATAAATTTTATTTCCTCCTGTTTAATTTTAGCAAAGATGTCATCAACAGAATATTCAATTCTAGTTGGTTTACCACCAATGACTTTATATGGCAATTTCTTTTCTTCAACAGAACAAAAATAACCCGGTGATTTAAGGATTATTAGATGCGTTTCAATGTCAGAACAAAATAAAATCAACATAAACTATCTTCAGACACTTGTATTGCAGGAATCTGAAAGTGATACAATGCAAGAAATCGATTCCAATCTTTACAACTCAATTTCAGAATTAATTAAAAATTTGAAAAGTGAGGAATATGACGGCATTAAGGCAAAAATCAACCAAGCCATGATTAGCATGATAACTGACACAACATCAGCACTTCTAAAATTAAGGCTAGAAAAAGCAATCTTGGAAAATTCGAACCAATCTGTTTTGCTTAATGAGGAAAAATACATCCTTGACTCCAAGAAGGAAATGTTAGAAAGAAGGGAAACAATTCTCTCTGGAATCTTAAATGGAAAACCACATAGTTTAGATGTTCAATAAAAAAATAGGCGTCTATAGTGTCCCATCCCGGCTCGGTTGATATTATCGATTTTGTTTTATTGACAATTTATCCAGTAGGGGCGTTATTTATCATTGAAATTTTAAGTAGAATTATTAGTAGAACAGCCAAGCCTGTTCCTTCATGGCTTAAACTATCAATACAGGGCATAACCATGGTTGGGTTTGCTGTGACTTATACTGCTTTTATGCCATTTTTAATAAATCAAGATGCTTATACCGTTGAACCGCATGCTATCACAGCATTTTGTTTGGTTGCACTTGCAGTTGCATTGTTTTACCAGGCAAGACGCGCAAAAATCAATCCAAAAAAATCCCTTTACTAATTATTTGCCAAACCTGCCTAGCATTCTTCGGAACCTGTTCTTTTTCCCCGTTCCGCCATCACGAATAATTTTGCTTTTTTCGCCGAATCTTTTCGCTCTGAGCTGAGTAAGCTTCACGCACCGATGCTCTTCTGGAAGTCTATGTTCGGAACAAAACGGATCCTTACAGTAATTACACTCAAAAGGCATGTCTGTCATATCCCCACAATAGGCGCACTTTTCTTGCAGCACGACAAAGTTAGGGTTTTTTTCCTAATAAATTAGCTATTATATTATTTTAAAAACACATTTACAGCGTTTGATGGTTGTGGCTTTTTATGACAATAAAGAACAAAGTAGCTATTATTACAGGAGCAAGCAGTGGTATTGGTTATGCTACTGCATTAGCGCTATCCAAAGCTGGGGCAAAAGTGGTGATAGGTGCCAGACGAACTGACAAGCTGGAGCAGCTGGAAAATGAAATTAAAAAGAATGGGGGCGAGGTATTGTCGCAAAAGCTTGATGTTACAAAAAAAACTGATTGTGATGCCATTGTTGATCAGACAATAAAAAAATGGGGAACGGTTGATATTTTAATAAACAATGCGGGCCTGATGCCACTTAGCTTTGTAAAAAGTCTCAAAGTTGACGAATGGGAACAGATGATCGATGTGAACATTAAAGGAGTATTATTTTGTACCGCAGCAGTCATCTTACACATGAAAGAAAAAAAATCAGGTCACATAGTTAACATTTCATCAGTTGCCGGCAGGGTCGTATTTCCCTCTGGAAGCGTATACTGTGCAACAAAGCATGCTGTTACCGCTTTTAGCGAGGGATTAAGGCAAGAATTTAGTGCCCGTTCAAACATTAGGGTAACATGCATTGAACCTGGAGTGGTTGAAACCGAACTGCTAAACACAATCACTGATGAATCGTTACAAAGTTTTATTGAAACTGCAAAAAAGACACAAGGACTAAAAGCGGAAGACATTGCAGAGGCTATTTTATTCGCTCTGCAATCGCCAGAACACATGAATGTAAACGAAATTCTTGTGAGGCCTACTTCTCAAGAACGATAACGTTTTTCAGGTTAAACCATCAGACGGTTTAATAATTTCACGATTCGTGCCTAAAACAGGGACCGTCGTCTAGATTGGTTATGATGCCAGCCTGGGGTGCTGGAGGTCGCAGGTTCAAATCCTGCCGGTCCCATCATAATTTCAAAACATCTAGCAAGTTTTCAAAACTATCTCTAGTTTGTTCTTGTTTGTATCTACGTAGCACTGCAATCATTTTTTCTTTTTTAGGGATTTTACATATGCAACCTATGATTTTTGAAATTCCAGATCCGATGCAAAGTGCCTGAGTTGCTGATGTTACATTTGAAACTCTTCTATCCATGCTAGAACTTTCAAAATCAATAATGGTAGTTTTGTTACCAACAATCACATGTTTTACTATGTGACTTAATTCTCCATGATCCAAACCAATCCTGTCTAACTTGTAACAGTCTTCTAGAATTTTTTTAATTATGGTCTTGAGCTGTGAGGAACTTCCTCTCTTCTTTAAACTAGCAACCCAATCACCAATTTTTTCACCTTCTAGATATTCCATTACAAGGAAATTTTTACTAAAACCTACTAATTTTGGTCCAACGTTAGACTGATTTGTTATTTTAAGCAACTCTGCTTCTCTTTTCAAATTTTTTCTGGGGGAATCGTTTCGTCTTATTTTTACAGCAACTTTCTTTCTTCCTATTTTACCTAAAACTACTATTCCTACGTATCCCTTGCCTAGTATGCTAATAGTACCAACTTGCAATTTACCTTGAAATGAAATACTCTCTACACCAAGAGCTTTCAATTCTTTTATTCGTGATTTTATCTGTGCCCTGGTTCCCTTTGGATAAACCCAGATGTCCGAATATGGTGGGTCAGTTATTTTACCAAGTTTAACGAAAGATTGTTTCATCTGTTATGGCAATGTCCACAATTGCCTCTTTAATGGATTTTGTTGAGACTTTGCTTGCATCAATAATTTTAACACCTTTTTTGAAATCCTTCTCAAGCCCTTTAGGAATGCCAGAATTTTTTAGATTGTTTTTCAAAATGTCTTGCAAAAATAATTTTACATCATCAAGTTTTCGTTTCTGCAAAGATTGTATTTTGCCTTCTTCGTTAATCCACATAAGCTGGCTTTTTTTCAAATTAGCTGAAATAAATTTTTCACAGTGTTCTTTACTAGATATTTCCGGTCCGCTTCGAACTAAGCTATTTTCAATTTTTTTTGCATGCAACAAAAAAATCAATGCCGCATTTTCCTTTTCATCCTTTACTGAAGAATTTCTTAAAACCGTAAATCCACCTAACTCTAACTGAGTTTTTAGTGCATTTGACGCACGTTTTATTTGGCCCCAAATGATATCATCACTTCTATCCTTAAACTTGAATTGTACTACAACGATTTTATCATTATTTTTCATAATACGTTTAGAAACAGGCTTTTTAAAAAATTTCTTAGAGGGTTTTTTCAAAAACGCTCTGCTTGCTAAAACAAACTTTCCTAAATTATCCATTGAAATTGCAGTTCCAAGATTTCTATTGCTATCAATCGGGTCAATTATCACAATAGGCGAATCAAATTTTTTTGTAGATTTTCCAATAACTTGTCCTTTCTTCAACTCTGAGATTTTCTTTATTGTTTTTTCAAAGCTACCAAAGTAGGAAATCAGTACCTCTGAGACATACCCACTAAAACCCTCTTTTGCTATTTCAGCTCCATAAGCATCTATGTGGAGAAAAAACTTCTTGAGAATTCTTACCTCTCCCTTCAACGAGTCAGATAATTTTTGTGACATGAATTTTGTATGATATATGGATCTGTCTGTAGCGCTTTGCCATTCCCCCTTGTTTACATCATAACATGGAACAATGTTTACTCTAGTTCCGTCAATCATAGCCTCTACAAATGGATGCTCTGCGTGTCTAGTGTACGGCTTGTGTTTCTTTAAAGATTGAAAACCTATTTTTGTTCCAATATTTCTAAAATCCTTTTCAGATATTTTTTTGTTGAATTTAACAAATATGTCAATATCAGCTTTTTCCGGTAACCATGTACCTTTAGCATATGAACCGCCTAGCTCAAAACCAACGACTTGAGGACATTTTTCTATAACCTGACTTACTAAATCACAGGCTTTTTTGGCTATACGCTGTTTTTTTTGCTGTAATTTTTTTGGCGGCGTAGCCTCTTTTTTTGCATAGTTTAGGATTGAATTCATTTCTTTCCTTTCACAACCAACAGATCTGTATAAATTGGACCCTCAGGG
>JACATA010000008.1 GCA_013390375.1 Marine Group I thaumarchaeote | reverse complement strand
ATGAAATGTATGTTTTGTTTTTTTCCTACCCACCTTCTTGCAATGTCTAGTGCAGACTTTGAGCTGTCAACGCCGTAAACCTGACCCTTTCCAACCTTAGTTAAAATTTTCTTTGTAACAAGACACGTACCACATGCCAGATCCAGTACTGTATATCCAGACTTTATTCTTGCAGATTTTATCAGATCATTTGTTACGCTAAAAGGACCAATCTCATTTTTTGCCCATCGGTTGTGGTAAAATGGTGCAACCTCGTTCCAAACGTTAATTATTCTTTGCTTGTACTTTGTTGCTTTTGATTTCATTTTTCTAGTGACAGAATAAATCAGATATCGTATTTTTTTGCAAACCCATGTAATGCTTTCTTAAAAGATTCCATCGGCGGTTTGACCAAGCCGGCTCCAATCATGCGCTTTCCAGGATCCTTGCATGCCATTGCAGTGTCAATGATTGGCAGGATTCCAGTCTTGACAACTTTCCTTATGTCAATTCCAGTTGCCGTTCCCTCAAAGTTTAGCGCAGGGATTGTGTATCCATTGTTTTTTGTCATGGTTATCTCCTGCATTTGCTTGCTGTACTTGATTGCCTCATCAGGAGTTCCTCCAACCAAATTAATAATTGCAGGCGCAGCTGCCAAGGTAAAGCCTCCCAGTCCAGCAGTTTCCGTAATGGCACTGTCTCCCATGTCTGGATTGGCATCTTCAGCTGTAAATCCCGGAAAGTATAACCCATCAATCATGCTTGCAGGTCCGGTAAACCATTCATCGCCCAAGCCGCTTACCTTGATTCCAAACTCAACACCATTTCTTGCCATAGCAGTAACTAATGTACTATAGTCTATTCCATGCGCAGCATCCATGGTTGCCTTACAGGCACCCATACTCAGACCAAGGAAAAATATTTCATCGCTGGTCAAATGCTTTGCAACTGGAAGCAGTTCCTTATGATCCATGCCAGTATCAATTAGGTTTGATATTATCATATTGGCAAACATGGAACTTCCAGCGTCAGGCCTGTTATGCAATTCATCTCCTCTGTACAAAGCCTTGGCAATAATACCCTTCAAATTAATCCCACCAGCTTTCCTGGTTGCAATACCAATTGCAGTAGATAATTTATCTCTCCAAAAGCGCAAACCTTCAACCGCCTCGTCTCCGTAGTCCCCAAACTGTACCTTGTCTTCAACTAGGCGTGCAAAAGCTGTATTGCCATGTGTCTCATCTTTCACAACAAAGACTGGCATAGATGCAGAAGTGGTTCCAGCCATAGGACCTACTGCATGATGCTCGTGGTTTGGTGAGAATTCAATTTCTCCGCTTTCGATAACCTTGACAGCTTCGTCTTTCGTTTTGGCAAGACCTTCGAACAGCAAAGTTCCCATTACGGCTCCCTTCATGGGTCCACACATATTTTGCCAGTCAATTGGAGGACCTGCATGCATGATCATATTTTTCTTCATTCCAGGTACTACCTCTATAGCTGGCTTGACATCAACTAAGATTGGGTTTGATGTGAGAACCTTGTCGATCGCTTTCTCATTTGCATCTTCAATCTTTTCCTTTATTCCATTTGCCATTGGGTGAAAAAGAATTTTTTCAATATATTAACATATGATAAAGAGATGAAGTGATTATGGATAATGAATCACTGGAATCGAATACTAAAATAAAAGAAGACTCAGAGTTATCAAAAGAAGAAAAACTTGCTAGAGTTCAGGAGGATTATGAAACATTTCTACAGACACGTACCTTCAAATTTCCCAGTTGGCTTTACGGACCTATACAAGGCAAACTCATCAAAGTGGAAATTGAGGACTGCCCAAATTTTGGTGACAAGGCATTTGTAGAGTTTGATTCTGCCAGAACAGCAATAATAGTTGTGGATATGCAGATAGATTTCTGTGGCAAGAATGGATATGTAGACGTAATGGGTTATGACCTTTCTCTAACTGCCGGTCCCATCAAGCCGATTAAAAATATTTTAGACGCAGTCCGAGACGGAACTGATATCAAAGTAATACATACACGGGAGGGTCATATGCCAAACCTTTCTGACCTGCCCTACAACAAGCTGTTACGAAGCAAGATCATAGGAAAGGGTGTTGGTATTGGTGACAAACCAGAGGGCGGAGAGGGACAGCTTCTTGTTAGAGGACAAAAAAACTGGAACATTGTAGACGAATTGGCTCCTATGGATGGTGAATATGTTATAGATAAATCTGCAAAGGGCGCATTTGCACATAGTGATTTTGGTGTAACCTTAAAAAAATTGGGAATAACTCACTTGATAATGACGGGTATTACCACGGATGTTTGTGTGCATACAATAATGAGAGAGGCAAATGATATTGGATATTGGTGCATACTCCTCAAAGATTGCACAGGGGCCACGAACCAAGAGAATTACGAGGCTGCAATCAAACAGATTAAGATGCAGGGAGGAGTTTTTGGCTGGGTGTCTGATTCAAACAAATTCATCAATGCCATCAAAGACGGTTTTAATGTTTGAGTGCTAAGTATTTAGCTGTGACGCTTTTGTCCCTCAAGTTTTCCAGCCTTTCGTTTTCTATACCATGAGTTTTCGTCATTTTCTTCTTTATATTCTCCTAAAGTATAGTAAAGTTGAGACTCATGAGCGAAACTTGGAGAGAAAGACTAAGCAGAAGAAGACAAGAAATTGGAATTGACGGTCCAGAATATGATTACATAAAAAGTTACATCGAGTTTTATTGTTCTGAGGCTGATCGCAGGTGCAAAGAAATTGATATGAACAAAACTGTAGATCAGGTTATTGATTCTATGAAAGACGAAGAGTTTGACAGGTTTACAAAGTCGGTTATTGACTCTGTTCATAAAAAGCAGGGATATGATGGACAGGCACCTACGCAGATGGCTTAAGGATTTTAGTTTAAAACAGAAAATTAGAACCTAGATACTTCAGAACCTCGTGGTTCGATCTTATCCGATGGTATAATAATGAAATTAAAGTGATTATAACAAGAAATTGTCAAAATACGAAACACCAAAAGTAAATGTTCCCGGTGGTGCAGTCAAAGCAATAGCAGTCATTATTGTCGCTCTAATTGTTATTGGCGTGATCGCGTCTGCAGCCGTAACAATAGTAGATGCTGGTCACAGAGGCGTCTTACTACATTGGAATGCAGTTGATCTAACTATTGCACCTCTAGAGGAGGGGCTTCATTTCGTTGTGCCATTTGCAGACTCTGTAGTACAGATAGAAGTCAGGACAATGAAGGTCATAAAAGCAACTTCTTCGGCTTCTAAAGACCTTCAGACCGTTTCTACCGAAGTAACGGTTAACTACCATCCATCTGTCGAATCAATTCACTACTTGTACAAAGAAGTTGGTCTGGATTATGAGAATAGGGTTATTCAGCCAGCGATAGAAGAGGTGGTAAAACAAGTAACGGCAAACTATAATGCAGAGGAATTAATCACAAAAAGACCACTGGTCAAGTCTGACATTGAAATTGAAATAGGCAAACGTCTATCTGAATTCAACATCCAAACTGATGTTGTCTCAATTACAGACTTTCAGTTCTCAGTTCTCTTTGCACAGGCAATTGAGTCAAAGGTAGAAGCAGAGCAGAAAGCGTTTAAAGCAGAAAACGACCTTAGAAGAATTCAGGTAGAGGCACTACAATCTGAAGCAGTAGCACAAGGTATTGCAAAAGCCAATATTGCCCAAGCTAACGGAGAAGCTCAAGCAATTAAAATTATCAACCAAGCCCTAGCGTCAAATCCATGGTATTTGGAATGGCTTAAAATACAAGCATGGGACGGCACGCTACCACTAGTTGTAGGTCAAGGCGGAACACCTTTCATTCAGATACCAACTGAACCATAACTTTTTTTTTTTGAAACGTGAGACTAATTCTCGTCAGTTCTTGATTTGTCTCTTATGGCATCATACATTATAAGAAATTGTTCAGGCTCATGCTGTCTGTAACGTTTTTCTAGTTGTGAGATTTCTTTTTCTGATATTTTTTCTCCTTTATTTTCGTGATATTCTTTTATTATTTGAAATTGTGTTTTTTTAATGTTATAATTTCGAAGTGTTTTATTTACAGATTTTTTACAAAAATAATCATAAAGAACAAAACGATATATCAGATATCCTGAAATTCCAACTATAGCTACTATTGCAAGCGGAATAATAATAACATTGACCATATCTTTTATTCATTCTCTTAGTATTTCATTGTTATTTGTTTCACATTCACTATTTATTCTCTAATGAATGTGAGTTTGTTATGTTTGGATTAAAAATAAGTATTTCCAAGTTGAGTATTAAGTGATGTTTTCAGATCGTGTAGACGCTGGCAATCAGCTTGCATTGAAGATGGCAGATGTCATAGATGAAAACACAGTGGTTCTTGCAATTCCTAGAGGAGGCGTTGTCATAGGGCACCAGATCGCCAAGCGTTATGATCTACAACTTGATGTGATAGTTTCCAAGAAGCTGACCCCGCCGGAAAATCCGGAGTTTGGAATTGGAGCAATTACGTATGACGGTGTTACCTATTTGCCAGATTCATACACAAAATATTTTACACAAGCCAGTCTACAAAACGAGATCTCGATCAAAAAGGCCGAGGTTGAAGAGAGGCAAAGAAAATTCAGAGGCAATTCCGAATATGATTTAGCAAACAAAAATGTAATCTTAGTAGATGATGGAATCGCAACAGGTTCAACCGTGTTGGTCGTTGCAGAATGGCTTACGACAAAAAAAATATTGCATGCCTCTATTGCTTCACCTGTTGTTGCGGCAGACATGTTTGAACTGTTAAATCAGAAATTCCAGAATGTCTTTGCGGTGGAGACTCCCACTAATTTCATGTCAATTAGTGATTTTTACGCTAACTTCAAACAGGTTTCTGATGAAGAAGTGCTTGATATATTAAAAAAATACGCATAATTGCCAGCAATCATTAATTTTTATTACGTTCAGTCAATTATACAAACAATGTTTCACTGTAGGATGTGTAATAGACCTTTTGAGGGATTTACTGACAAGATCTTTGCATTTACTTGTGCCAATTGTGGGTTCAAAGAGAAATTTAGCGCTTCAGGTAAGCGTCTAGAATAGCCAGAACTAGTTCTATATCAAGCAAGATATTGTGGGAAAGGAACAATTTAGTCGATAGGTGACCTGCAAGGATACTATGAAAAAATGGTTCCAGAAAAACTATAAAGAATGATCAAGTGATAATTGCATGAGTAAAATATTGGCTGGCAAGGCCTCTGATATTCCATCTGGTAAGATGATTATGGTGTCAACAGACGGTAAAGATATTCTGGTAACTAATGTTGATGGAAATTACTACGCAATGGACGATACATGCACGCATGCTGGTGCAAGCCTTTCTGAAGGATCGTTAGATGGATCTACTCTCACATGTCCATGGCATGGTTCAACTTGGGACTGTAAAACAGGAAAACTAATTGCGTTTGGTACACAGCTCAAGGATTTGTCCTCATACAAAGTTACAGTTGAATCAGATAACGTCTTTGTAGAAGCATAAATCAGAAGCCTAATGAAGTCCTGTAGAAATTGTAAAGAAATTCATCTTTATGAACAGAGATTAGTAAAGGTAAACTGTAAATGTCCATGTCATTTTTCTAATACAATAAGTGATTATGAATAACAATAATTATCCGCCAAAATCAACACGCAATTCCGGTAAATCAGATATGACACATACCAGGGAATGTACATACAGAAATAATCATAACTTTAGGCATGACAACTGTTTTTGTACATGTCACCCAAAGAATGAAAAGAAAAAAGGTAATCTAAAACCAGAGATGAGAAAATATGATAATGAAACGAACTGAAGTGCGGTCATCCTATAGCCTTTTTAGATTTAATCCACTTGTTCCAATATCTTTTATTTTCTAGACAGTCGTTACATACGTAATATGTTTCGTATCTTATTCCTGAAACTTTTTCTACGGCCTCTCCAAGATTATATGTAATCTCCCAGCTTGGTTCGTGGCAGTCACAACAACGGGAAATTTTTTTTCCAGCCAAGTTCTTTTCGTGCTGGATTTTTTCATTAGAAGACACAAAAAATATAGTGAATTCCTGATACTAAAGTCTGCCACTGTCTAGATGTCTAGCTTTGACAAGAACTCAAGGTTATCGAAAATCTGGGACTTTAAGAGTTTTCCCTGATTTTTTCCCACAGCCTTTATCATATTCTCAAGCATACTCTCCATAAGATTAATCGAGGCCAGCTTGAGTCCTTTGATGTCTTTAACGTGTTTTTTTGGCAGTTTCTTCTTTTCCTCTAAAATAGAAGTTAAAAGATAAACATGTTTTATCCTATAAAACAACTCAACTGCGTCATTTAGAACTTCTTTTCCTTTTTTGCTTGTTGAGTACTTTAGAGGTTTTAGATTTTGGATTCGAAAAATAGGCTTTGATTTTTTCAATTTTGGTAGCAAGTCAGTTTCAAAATGATCGTTGTATGAACGAAGTTGTGAGTATAAGAAATCTATCTCCTCATTCATATCATTAGGAATGTTGTTTTTCATAGACAACTGGGTAAGCTCTAGAGCAATTTTAGTTACACCTGCAAGTGGAAAAACCAAACATGTGTGTGCTAGTATTAAAATAAGGGTTTTGAAGTTATACTCAGATATGACTACCAAGAAAACATCAGGTCGCTCTCATGGATTTAAACACAAGTCCAGATCTGTCATGACAAAGAAGGCTCCTAGAGGTGTTTCATTCCTGCTTCGTGAGTATCACGAGGGAGATAAAGCGGTAGTGATTATTGATCCTAGACAACATAAGGGATTACCACATAGACGATATCATGGTAAAGTAGGTACCATAAATAAGGTAGGTAGGCGTAGCGTGATTCTTGGTGTTAAACTTGGTAATAAGATGAAAACCTTAATCACAAGATTTGATCATATCAAACCCTTTGGTGTTAATTAATGGAAGAAGTAGTAAAGAAACGAATGCTCTCATTACCAGAAGTTAAGGAGATATTATCAAAGCGTGACCTTGAATCAATGGATCAGATTCAGCGTTGGACATATGATTACGTATCAAAATTTGCCAAGATTGAACCCAAAGCTGCAAAGAAAATGAAACAGGATCTAATTAACCAATGTGGTTTAACTGAAGAGGAAGCGGTTGAAATTGTAAATATTCAGCCAAAGTCATTACCTGAGTTACGTTCATTCACTTTTGGATGGAAAAAACTAATTCTCTCAGAAACACTGGAAAAGATCCTCAAAATAATTGACGAGAATTCATAAATTTTAGGTGTTTAATTTTGGAGATGGGACCTACCCAGATAAGAAAGTATGAGGAATACGCATACGTTTTGGATTCTAAATCACGTTCTAAATCAACAACAGTTCGTGGAAGGACAGGAATAATTGTAATTGCAATAGGAGAAGAAAGACTCACACTACTAGAAATATTGGGAATAGAAAATTCAACATTTGATGTTGATGAGAGAATATACATTGGGAAAGAAGGAAGAACTAAGGTTCAGTCAGTGTTAGGCAAAATGGATTACGTAAAAATTTCCGATTCTGCAAAAAATGAAATTCCTACAGTTATTGAATCAATTGTAACAAAAAATGAAAAAAAATTTGTAGATTACATAAATAACGCACAACCTCTTACGCCAAGAATTCACGCACTTGAGCTGATCCCTGGTATTGGCAAAACATACATGACTGTTATAATAAAAGAAAGAGAAAAAGAACCATTTGAAAGTTTTCATGATATAGAAAAACGGACGGGCTTGAAAGAACCAATAAAACACTTGTCACAAAGAATAATTGAAGAGATTTCAGGGGAAACAAGAATGAATCTCTTTGTTAAACGATGAACAAACGTAAAAATCTGGGACAGCACTTTCTGAAATCAAAAACAATTGCAAAATCTATTGTTTCCAACGCCAATATTACAAGAAATGATGTCGTCCTTGAAATAGGAACTGGCTATGGAATTTTAATTCCATATCTATGCAAAAATGCAAAACAAGTTTTTTCAATAGAAAATGATCAAAATTTGCATCTTTCAGCGAAATCTAATTTTCATGATTATTCAAACCTAGTTTTAGAATATGGAGATGGTTTTAATTCCGACCACAATTTTTCTATTTTCGTTTCAAATCTTCCTTATTCAAAAAGTAGGTTTGCGGTAGAATGGTTATTACAAAAAAAATTTTCACGAGCAGTTATAATGGTACAAAAGGAGTTTTCTGAGAAATTGAGCTCAAACGAAAAACATAAGGCGATATCAGTTTTAGCAAATTATGGTTTTAGGATAAAGTTTTTGATGAATGTTAAAAAATCAAATTTTTTTCCAATACCAAAAGTAGATTCTGTCGTAATTCTTTTGGAGCAAAAGAAGATAATATCGAAGGTATTGATTTCCACAGTTAACAGGGTTTTTTCATATAGACGTAAAACTTTGCAAAATATTTTAAAACAATTCGGTCTAAATTCTACTTCTAAAAAACGACTAGATGAGTTGTCTGGAGATGAAATTATAAAAATTGCACAAAAAATTGTCAGAAGCTGAGCCCTATCCTCCCTCTGAGGACACATTCTTTTTAGCTGATTATATTAAAAATGAAAAAGGTGAATCCGCATTAGATGTTGGTACAGGATCTGGTTATCTGGCTGCTCTTTTAGAGAAATCATTTTCCTTAGTTGTAGGAACAGATCTGAGTTTTAATGTTTTAAAAAAACAAGAATATTTTACGACCAATAATGTTTGTTGCAATGGCGCAGATGCTTTACACAATCTGTTTGATCTCATTATTTGTAACATGCCATATCTAAATACGGATGAAATATTGGATATTAGAACAGACGGTGGAAAGGATGGATTAGAAGTACCAATGAGAATCATCGGTTCAGCTAAATCACGAATCAAATCTGGTGGTAAATTTATCTATGTTACCTCATCACTTTCTAATTTTAAAAAATTAATTTCTTATACTGAACTTGATGGCTTCAATGTAAGCATTCTTGCAAAAAAGAAATTGTTCTTTGAGGAATTGATACTTGTTGAGGCTGTTAAATTATTTTCGTAGTTTTTCTTTTGCAATGGTAGCTATTGCATCAGACATCTGAGTTGTAGTAGCATTACCACCAATATCATATGTGACATATTTTCCCTCATTGATTACATCATCTGTTGCTGCAAACACTGCATCCCTTATCTCAGGCTCACCTAGATATTCAGCCATCCACGCCCCTGATAAGACTGATGCAGTTGGGTTTACCTTGTCCATTCCTTTGTATTTTGGAGCACTACCATGTGCTGGCTCAAACATTGCATAATTGTCTCCCATGTTTGCAGAGTACACATTTCCAATGGAACCAATATTGCCTGATGCACACTCCGAAATAATATCCATAAACAAGTTTGTGCTAATTAAAACAGAATTGTTGAATCTCTCTGGATTTTTAACCAGTTGCTGTGCCATATTATCAATGTAATACTCTTCAATCTCGATTTCAGGATTCTCTCTTGCAGCGCGTTCTACTTCTCCCCAGAAAATCCCATCAGTTCTCTTTAGGATGTTTCTTTTCGTAATTGCTGTAACTTTGGATAAATTGTTTTTTTTAGCCCAATCAAAAGCAGCATCAACAATTCTTTTGCAACCTTTTCTTGTAGTTTTTCTAATTGCAATTGCAGCGTCATCAGATATACTCAATTCAATTCCTGCATAGAGTCCCTCAGTTGCTTCTCTAAAGCATATAAAATCTAATTTTTTATCTGGTGATAATCTGTCGTATGTCTTAATCGGTCTTATATTTGCATATAGCTCAAATTTTTGTCTGGTCGAAACTGCAACACTTCTTGGTGCATCTGGAGAAGGAATAGTAGTTGTCGGTCCTTTATAACAGGCATCACTTTCCTCCATAATTTTTTGAGTTTCCTCAGGAATGTATGTCTGACCACCATGTTTTTCCCACTGTTCAGAACCTGCTTCACATAAAACTAGTTCAATTTGAGTATTGCATTCCTTTAAGACATGAAGCATTGCATTAACAAGCTCAGGTCCCGTTCCATCACCCTTGATGACTGCTGCTTTTTTTGTCATATGATAGTTCTAATTTTTAATTATTTATTCCTACCTTGAAATTTCCTGATTTGTTGAAATTGTATTACATTAACTGTTTAAAACATCTGGATTTATTTTTTATAATGTGGAAATTGTTCAATTATCAGATATTCATGTAGGCTCACAATTCCGTGAAGAAACATTTCAAAAAGTAATTGATGAAATTAACTCATTAAAACCTGACGTTGTTGTAATCACTGGAGATCTTACTAATGAAGGATTAATAGAACAATATGAAAAATGTAAAAAACTGATTTCACAAATTGATGTTGAGAAAAAAATTGTAATTAGTGGAAACCATGATTATAGAAACACAGGTTACTTGTTGTTCAAGAAATATTTTCCCTTTAGGTCTGAAAATAAATTGGGAGACGATACCATACTTGTAACGCTTGGCTCAGCTAGGCCAGATCGTGATGAGGGGGAGGTTGGCCACCATCAAAATCTGTGGCTTGAACGAACTCTGAAAAAATATGATGACAAACTAAAGATAGTTGCAATGCATCACCATTTGATCAGTATTCCTGATACTGGTTCTGACAGATTGACTGTGATTGATGCGGGAGATATACTACGAACTATCCTAGACTCTAACGTAAGCTTGGTTCTATGTGGCCATAAACACAGACCATGGATTTGGGATTTTAATACACTATCTATTGCAAATGCTGGCACTGCTTCATCAGAAAGAGTTCGCGGCTTCTTTGAAAACTCGTATAATATAGTAAATGTTCAAAATGGAACTTTCCGTGTTGACCTAAAAATTGTTGGCGGCAAAAGAACACCGTTGCGGGATATTGTAAAAAATTATACCCAGTTAACAGATTGAATTTGGTTTACTAAAATTTTACAACCGAATTTTTATTGTGAAAATAGCTGCACATTTCTGTAATTATTGACATGCTCACGTTATACTAATTAACTGAATTCATTAAGCAACAAACATGCGGGGATCGCCTAGCCTGGTAGGGCGTGGGATTGCTAATTCCATGTTCGCAAGAACACGGGGGTTCAAATCCCTCTCCCCGCGCTTTTTTAATTAAATTTAAAAGTACGATGATACACATTTTCATTATTGGGACGAAGAAAAACACAAAAAATTATCAAGACTGGTCCAAAAAATGTAACCACTGGCATGTGTCCAGAATGTAAAACTATAGGTAGAATCTTTATTCTCGGTCAGGTTGGTCAAGAGCGAGCAAAGTGTCAAAAATGCAACAAAGAGTTTGAGCTTTAGATATTACTACTAATCCAACCCATAACTTTTAATGTCTTTTCATTTTTTAAAAATAGCATGGCATCAGAATCTGAAACCGTTTACGATAGAATTGCTAAACTGGAAGATGAAGTAGCTGCGTTGAGAAGTGAAATTGATTTTCTAAAACATGCATTACGAAACGAACTGGCGCGCCATGAAGTCAAAATGGCAAGGAAAGGCACTGAAATATCTTCCATTATAGATTAGACTTTTCTCTGACACTTTTAATTAATTCTAGAATGAAATCTGCATCATCCGCCTCTGGCTCTAATTCCAGATATTTATTGAGTAGAGGTAGTGCTTTATCATAACGCAAAAGCCGCTCTTCTAAAATACCCTTATCTCTAATTTCCTCAGGAGATTCTGGCTGCATTCCTAAAATCATATCTGTGCATTTCATAGCATTATCATATGCATATGATTGTGTGTACGCATTTTTCAGATTTCTTAATAACCTAGTCAAAAGTTGTTCCGTTGTAGCTTCGTTTAGATATTCTGGAACAAATTCAACATCTTCTCCAAAATTTCTATTAAGAATTTTCTCTAAATCCTCAATTGTAAGCAACCTTCCACGGTAAAATGGATCCAAAATCATCTCTTTTTTGTATTTTACAATTACATGTCCGGGGAATCCAACAATCCGAAGATCAAGTCCTATATGCTTAGCAACTTCTGAGTACAATATAGAGAGAGTAATTGGAATGCCAGTTTTTTTGTCAAGTACTACGTTAAGAAAACTGTTTACTGGATCATAGTAATCTTCTTCAGCACCATGAAAACCAAGTTCATCAAACAAGTACTCATTAAGGACGGAGATGAGATATGTTGGGTTTTTAACTTCCCCTATTTTTATCTTCAGGGAATTACCCATCTCATTTATTTTTTCAATGTATTTTGATATATTCAGTTCAGGATATTCTATAATTTGTGCAAGCTTTAGACATTTTTCAATCAAATTATAATTTGGATTTTTCGAAAAATATATCCATTCGGAAACAAATGGATCAAATTTTTCTGCGGACAACAGATTCCAGATTATTTGATTCTATTTAGATATAGATGTGGATCTTTTAACTCTCTTGTGTTGGGAGGATCTGCGATTAGTTTCACAAATGTATCCTTACCATGTACATCAAACACATGTTGGGTAAATTCTTTACCTGTGCTCTTTTTTACACTATATTCAGAATAATTAGTACCGATAAATGTACTGAGATAATTTTGAAAATCACTATCATCTTTCAGTATTTGTTGCACCACAAATTCCGCCATTCCCTCCATGGTAGTAAATACTGCATGTTGAGCCTGAATAGGTTTTAGCCATTTTTTGTAGATTTCCTCTATCGAGGGAATAAGCTCTGAAATCTTAGGGTCAATTTCAACATGGGTATATGTCATAACATCTGGTCCCATAACATTGGTGATAAAATTGTCAGGGTTCAGCATGAAAAATAAGTTTGCTCTCTTGGCAACGTGGAATTCATCAGATACAAGTTGTAATTGTAGGTATTCAGTGAGCTGAGTGACCGTTTTGTCATCTAACGCTAAGATGGTTTTTGCTAATTCCTCGTTTATTATATTAACCTGCATGACAGCCTGAATGTTTAATCTGTGAAGATTGTCTTGCACAGAATGAATAACCTCTTCCAAAATGGTCATTTTCATAGCTCCAAAATAACCAGATTTTACAGATTCTGCGTTAGATTCGTATGGTGGACCCTGCTTGTATAGAATTATTCTTGGATAATCATCTAAGATAAACCTGTTAAGATAGATCTTTGAGTCAAGGTAATCACCATATGTTGTAGATATCTTTGAGATGTATGATTTCGCATAAGTAGAATAAACCAAGAATTTTGCGGTATCCTCCTTAATTACTTCTGAAATTTTTTTCAGATCATTTTTTGCAACAGCATCGAATAATTTATCCACATATACTCGTCCATTCTCTGTGAATACCTTTTTTCCTTTTAACCGCTTAAATTCATCTAGTTTTAGGTATTCGATAGATAGTTTCTCGGAAACCTCTAACCCCATGTATTCATTTACCCTTTGAACTAAATCTGGAAACAAGCCTTGTGAAACACTTTCAATATCGTCAAATTCTACAGTAAAGTTTCTATCTTCCTTGATCTTTTTTGCAAGTTCTGCTATTACTTTTTCCTCATCAATTTCAACCGAAAGTTGTCCCATCAATGCCTCAGCAAATTCATCTAACTCTGACATTGATACTCACATTATATTCAATTATGGCAACTCTTCTTCAATATCAGAACAAAACTTGTGAACCCAGTTGCCTTTAGAATTTTTTACTATTTCTTTACCAACTTTAATTGGTTCATTGCATTCTACACATTTTCCGTTAAATCTTGCTTTCAAAGTAATCGTACTACAAACATTCGTTGCCCTTAAAAAATTAAGCTTACCTAACTCATAATGTAATGCCGGGGGTGGGTTTCGAACCCACGACCTCCAGATTATGAGTATTGCCCTTCTTTGGAGAGTCTGGCACTCTAGGCCAGGCTGAGCTACCCCGGCACAAGTACGCATGAATTTCTTATGCAATTAAATGATTTGCTCAAAATTATATTCTATAATGTTATACGAAAATTAATGAATTTTGATGACAAGGATAAGCGCTTACAGAAGAAGATTGATTGGATTGCAAGTCAGATTAGGGAAACAAAATTTGAGCTTCACAGACAATACAAAGAACTAGAGGATGCCCTCAAAGAGCAAGAAGAATTACGAAAGAAAAAAGTGAAAACAAAAAAGTAAAGTTAGTATTCTTTTGAAATTTGATTCCATTTTAAGTTGGTATTTTTTACCCAGAGAAATTTTTTCTGTAGTGCAGACGTGTAAAGTTTTTCCCATTCTGCACCAACCTCATCAGTCCATGCTTTGAAAATTCTTGGATCAATATAATTTCGAAGAGATGTTCCAAGATTATAGTCTCTTGTTTTTTCTGTGAGATTTATCTGAAGTTCCAGCTTTTCAATTCGTTCAGCATGCTTTGCTTTTCTCTTTCTTATCACAGTCTTTATTTTTTTGATCCGTTCCTTCTGCTTTTCCTTCTGTTTTTCAGTTTTTGTAATCTTAGATTGTGCTTTTTTTAGTAACTCTTCAGACTTTTCCCACGGTTTTGTTTTTTCCACATTTTTCAGCGTATCCTTTTTCTTTTGTAACGACGCCTCAAAGTTTTTTGGAATAGTTCTTTTATGATTGCACATAATGGCTGCATCTAGATTTGCTGATTTTGCGTGGAATAATTTTTTCATATCAGATTTAGATTTAATATCGTCATGGGCTCGAAGATTTTTTGAAACAACACTTGAGGCTAGATATGTCCTGAAGACTTTGGCAGAAAGTCCCTTGACTATAGTTGAATAATAAGCATTAACATGTCTAGATGTAATTCCGTCAAAAATCTCTTGGTTCTCTTTTTTGTTTGAGACAAACTCTTTCAGATTGTCGTAAAACTGTTTATCATGTCCCTCTGCAGGAATTGTCTCCCTCCATCTCACACCATCTTTACCAAGAAAATCAAACTCAATTGCGTTTTCAGTCAGTTTGATATGTTCCTTTCGTAGTGTGGTAGCACCCACTGTATCAGCTTCATCTGGATCTTTTTCATCACCCACCCTCATAGCGGTACGGTAAATCAAATAACATGCAGTAGCTATTCTTTTATTTTTTTGTTCTTTGTCTTGCATGTCCTTGATAGTTTGTGTCACGACGTTTTCAATTTCTCTTGACAAGTTTTTTGCCTTGTCATACTTTGCTTGATCCCTTTCTTGCTTGATTCCGGCAGTATCAGCTAGCCAAACATATTTTCGCTTTTGAGTTAGAATATCCATCCAGCTTGCTATCCACATAGAATTCCTGTCGTGTACAATTTTGCCCCATTCGCCTTCAGGAATCTTTGCTTCTTTACCAAGATTCAGTGTTACATCTTTAGATGTAACACGTGGTTTGTATCTCCCTCGCATTGGATGTTCACCCCTGCCCATAAAAATTCCTGGCGGCTCAGCCATGTAATTGCCAATTTCTACTTCTTTTCCATCGATAACCCCCTTCCCATATTTTGCCTTCATCTCCTCACGAATTTCCTTGCGCTTTATTGCAAGCACCTTTTTCTCTTCTTTCGTCATCAATTCTTTCTCTTCTTTTTCTTTATCTGCAAGCTTGTATCCTTGAGAAAAATCAACATCGCTATACTCCAAGTTCTTAAATTTTTCATTAAACGTTTTAGCAAAATCTGACACAAAATTTTTCTGAAAGATGGGATCTTCTACATATTTTTCCGTTGCGCCCGGTTTTGGTGCATCCTTCTTTTTTGCCCATTGGTATACCATCTCTTCCTGAAGCAAGTTAAGCGCAACGTTTTCTCCCTTAATCTTTATCTTAATTCCCTTTGACTCAAAGTCTGGAGGAAAAAGTATCCCGTTATGTTGTAATGTTTTCCATTTCATATATTTCACTAATGCAATACGACTTTGACAAAAATTGATCAAAACTGTATATCAATCTAACCACAAAAGCATCTTCAAAAACAAGTCAAGATAATAACTGTTAAAGAATTATTCCCCATACAATTCCTTTTTCAAATAATTCTCAAATTCAATATCTGTTTTATTCTTCCTTGCCTCCAAGAACATTGATGCATCGTTTCCAACAATGTATCTTGGTAGTGGCTTTTCATCCTTAACAGCCTTAACAATAGTATCTGCAACTTCCTTGGGATGCGTTCCCATTTCTGCCATCATCTTGACACCTGAAACTACCTTGACAGTAATGTCCCTGTATACAGTATCGGACTCTGATTTCTTAGCCATCTTCATATTTTGCATAAAGTTTGTTTTGATGACTCCAGGTTCAATTATTACAACGTTAACACCAAACGGTGCTAGTTCAAATCTCAAAGATTCACTTAGTCCTTCTAAAGCAAACTTGGAGCTAATGTATGCAGGTGATGCTGGAAATCCAATACGGCCTACAACTGAACTAACATTTACTATTGTTCCAGAACCTTGCTTTCTCATTGTTGGTCCAACTTTCTGAATTAGTCTTATTATTGAAAAGAAGTTTGTCTCAAACTGTGCCCTGAATTCATCAACAGAAACGTCCTCGACACAGCCCCATAGACCCCATCCTGCATTATTTACAAGAACATCAATCCTTTGTTTTTGATCAAGAATTTTTTGTATAGCAGTTTTGACCGAGTTCTCATCATCCACATCTAATTCTAAGACATTAATTTTCAAATTCTCTTTTTGTCCTAATTCTTTAATTTTGTCACTTTTTGTGGTGTCCCTCATTGTGGCATATGTATAATATCCTTCTCTTGCTAGTGCTAAAGCAGTCTCAAAGCCTATCCCACTAGAAGTTCCAGTAACAACTGCAACCTTTTCCATGCAGATTTCTTGCTACGACTATCTAATAGTTTTATGATCCAATTGTATACCAAGCACCCCATTGAGGGGAGCAGCAATGCAGTCGATCAGTAGTGGTATGGCATACTCCGAAACTATTATGTATAATTATGATAGGCAATGAATATGGCAAGTTATACAGGGCAAGTAGCCACAATTCACAGACAGTTTAACGCGGCACTAAAGAGAGCCAAGTCAAGACAGGCAGTTTTAAACGCCTATTGGAAGCATAAGGCTCAGCATGAAAGACTACTGAAACAACATCTTAAAGAAGAAATGGCACAAGTCAACCAAGTAAAATCCAAGATCAAATATAGATAAAACAGATATCTATATTTTGAATTTTTTAATTAGTTAATTATTATGTAACGTATGTGTACTTTTATAATTGAAAAAATTCAGCATGAACAAAATCTACAATAAAGACTGTATTGTTGGAATGAAGGCAATTCCCAATGAAAAAATAGATTTGGTTGTTACTGATCCACCTTTCGCCATTAATTTCAAGGCTAAAAAAGCAAACTACAATAGAACTGCATCAAGAGTTTTGTCTGGCTACCACGAAATCAAAGTTGAAGATTATTATGATTTTACAAATGCTTGGATGCACGAAATATATCGAATTTTAAAAAAATCTGGAAGCATGTATGTATTTTCTGGTTGGAATAATCTCAAAGATATTCTAACTGCATTAGATGATAATGGCTTTACAACTGTTAATCACATAATCTGGAAATACCAATTTGGCGTAGTTACTTCAAAAAAGTTCGTTACTTCTCATTATCACTGTCTTTTTGTATGCAAGGATAACAAAAAACGAAAATTTTTTCCCTACTCACGATTTAAAAAAAATGCCAAAGCATCTGATGGACGAAGTCTTCATTACAAGGATAAGGAAGATGTCTGGATCATAAATCGAGAATACTGGACTGGAGATGAAAAAACTCCTACAAAACTTCCCGCTGAAATAATTAAAAAAATTCTGCAGTATTCTAGTGAAAAAACGGATTTAGTGTTAGATCCTTTTCTTGGGTCTGGTCAGGTTGCAGTAATAAGCAAGATGTTAGGAAGACGATATTTGGGATTCGAAATAGTAAAACAATATTACGATTTTGCAAATAAACGACTTCAAAAAAATGTTTACCGATTAAAAAAAGAATAGAGACTTGATTATTTTTTAATCTGTGTTTCTTTTTCTGGTTGTCCAATTTTATTTTTTATGATTTCCCTCAGTTCTTCATCGCTCTTGCTTTTGGAGTCTATTCCTAATGTCTTCGACATAACGTCTAGCTTTTGCCTTTCATCTTTTACGGGACCAGAAACTTCCAAGTTTTCCTTTGTGACATCTTTCATTTGTTTTTCAACTGCATCCTTCGCTTTTTTATACTCACCAACAATTTTCCCCATTTTCTTTACTGCTTCAGGAAAACGGTTTGTGCCTAAAAGTAGGAGCAGTGCAATGAAGATAATTATTAGCCATTCGCTTCCGATAATATTCAGCAAGTATTCTAACACAAAATTAGTTCGTTCTTTACAAAATTAAATATTTGTATTATCCTGAATTTTGCTCATTTATACGCAGCAACCATAATTGCTCCGCCCATCAGATCTTTCTCAAATTCAACGCTTGTAAATTTTTCAAGGAGTTTTGATTCTAGCTTTTTGTTTTCTGGCCAAAGTCTGTATGTTCCGTATAGTTTGGCAAATTTTAATCCAAGCCTTCCTCCTGCTGCATATGCTACAATCGGTAAAATTAATTTGAGATAAAATGAAACACCAAATCTAACAATTAGTTCATCCGGTTTTCCTAAATCAACAATAATCCATTTACCGCCTTTTTTCAAAACTCTGTGAATCTCTGAAATAGCTGTATTCAGGCTAATTGCATCACGTAATGAATATCCAGAAAGAACTACGTCAAACTGTTGGTCCTTAAACGGTACATGTTCAAACACTCCACATGTCGCTTCTGGTTTTTTTTTGAAAAGCCTATCAGTATTTTTTATCATTGCTAAAAGAGGATCATATAACATAATCTCCACCTCTCCATTGGCAACATCTAATGCAGTTTTTGACATATTACCAAATCCTGAACCAGCATCAAGTATTTTATCGCCATTTTGTATTTTCCCTTTAATTGCTCTATTTCGATGTTCAGAATCTTTTCCAAATGAAATATACGAATTTACCTTATCGTAAACAGGTATGATTTCCTGTAAAACATCAAGCACTTCACCCCAATAGCTACCTAAACCCACAGGAGTACTATTATTTTTGATATTATATTCTGTACTCTTATTTTGACGAACCGTCAGGATTTTCCGGCTCATGTTGATCCTTTGCCTGTGCATGTTGATCCTTTGCCTGTGCATGTTGATCCTTTGCCTGTGCATGCTTTGCTAGTTCTTCCTGAGACACTTCTTCAAATAGTTTAGTATCTGTTTTGATCTTTGACATCCTGATATGTTTCACACCCTTTTCATCACTCTTTAGATTTATTGCAGAAATTGCTAACGACATCACTTCATCCATTGACATTTCTTTTTTGTAATTCTTTTCTAAAAAGTCTGTAACCTCATCGGAATTGCCACCTATTGCAACTCCAGTATATGGAATATATGTTCCACTTGGATCAGTAACAAAGATTCTAGCGCCTTTTTTGTCCACTCCAGCAACAATTAGTGCAACACCAAATGGACGAACTCCAGAATATTGTGTAAATTGGTGTGATTGATCCGCTAAATGTTTAGCAACTGTTTCTATCTCTACCGATTCATCATAAGTTAATTTATTACTTTGTGAAAAAAAACGTGCACTGTCTACCAGAATACGGGCATCTGGAATATATCCCGCTGCTGCAATACCTATATGATCATCCACCTGAAAAATTTTTTGTGTAATACCTTCTACTTGAAGATCCCGTGATTTTTCTTCCACAGCTATTACAGCCCCATCCCTAGATTGCAATCCAATTGCAATTGCTCCTCTTTTAACTGTCTCCATAGCATATTCCACCTGATAAATTCTACCATCTGGCGAATACATCGTAGGTGTCATATCATAACCACGTGATGCCATCATAACATTTCGATTCACTTACAAGTCAATTTAAGGGTTGATTACATGTATGATCTAAATCATAACTCTATCCATTAAAATATACAATTGCTTTTGATGAAGCATGGGGAATCAATTAGAACAGTTTATTGAACAAAAATACATCAATCTTGAGACATACAAAAAGGATGGAACTTCTATTAGAACTCCTGTTTGGTTTGTAATTGATAAAGATCTAATCTATGTTATAACCAGGGATAGCACAGGCAAAGTTAAGAGACTTAAACATAATCAGGATGTACGAATTGTTCTTTGTTCATTCAAAGGTAAACCAAAAAATGAGTGGATAAAAGGTAAGGCAGAAAAGATTACAGGCGAAGAAGCAGACAAAGTCATTAAACTTCGTAAGAAAAAATATGGTATGTTTGCTAGATTAACAGGCATATTTACATCTCAAAAAGGAAACCTTGTTGTTTATTCCATTGAATTAATCGATTAGAATTTTTTAAACTTGCTCAACTTTTTTAAAAATTTGATTATTCCAGAGACATTTAAATACAAATTGCATTAGATCTGATCCATCTTGGCTCAACCAGACCCATTTGAGAGTGCCACAAAGCAGGTTAACGACGCATGCGATGTTTTAGGAATAAACGATAAGGGCATAAGAGATTATTTGATTATGCCAAATAGGTTCCTTCGAGTCAAAGTTCCAGTAAAAATGGATGATGGTAAGATTAGAGTTTTTACAGGATTCAGATGTCAGCATAACAACGATAGAGGTCCATACAAGGGCGGTATAAGATACTTTGACCCTGAGGGCGGCGTTAAGTACATGGAACGAGAAGTAATGGCTCTTTCTTCTTGGATGACATGGAAGTGTGCTGTTGTTGATATTCCACTAGGTGGTGCTAAGGGAGGAGTTTTTGTAAACCCTAAAAAAGAAAAACTTAGTGATGGCGAGCTTGAAAGATTAACTCGACAGTTTGCATCTAGAATTGCTGAAGTAATTGGTCCACAGAAAGATATTCCTGCTCCAGATGTTTATACAACTGGAAAAGAAATGACACAGATTATGGATACATTTACCAAAATGAATGGAAATAATTATTCCCCAGGAACTATTACCGGAAAACCAATTCCTATGGGCGGTTCTCTTGCACGAGATGTTGCTACAGGTTTAGGTAATTCTTATTGCATAAGAGAAGCAGCAAAAATTTTGAATATTGAACTGAAAGGCGCTAAAGTTGTACTGCAAGGATTTGGAAATGCTTCAACCTTTTCTGGTGTATATCTAGAAAAATTGGGCGCAAAATGCATTGCGGCAAGTGATTCAAAGGGATCAATTCTTGTTCCTGACGGGTTTAAAGTTCAGGAATTAATTGATTGGAAGCAAAAGGAAGGATCTGTGGTTGGCTATCCAGGCAGCAAAGAGATTTCGACAGAGGAATTGCTTACAACAGAATGTGACGTCTTGGTTCCTGGCGCACTTGAAAATCAAATCACTGCTGCAATTGCAGAGAAATTAAAATGTAAAATTATTGGTGAAGCTGCAAACGGTCCTACTTTACCTGAGGCTGATCCAATTCTTTACAAGAAAGGAATTTTTGTTATACCGGACATCTTGGCAAATTCTGGCGGTGTTTGTATCTCTTACTTGGAGTGGGTGCAAAACAACATGGGTTACTACTGGACATTCGATGAAGTTGCAAGTAAGATGGAGGTTAAAATTGTCAAAGGCTTGAAAGACATGTACGAACTTTCAAAAAAACATAACATTGACAATAGAAAAGCCGCTATGGTTTTGGCAGTAAGCCGTGTCTTAGAAGCATTCAATCATAAAGGAATTTGGCCTTAGATTCTAAACAAAATAAGATTCGTAACAAACAAGCTGTTCAATAAATCGTATTTTTCCTTTTGTAATTGTAACTAACTTCTTCTTAAACAGAAGATCAATTTTTGTTCGATGTTCGAGCAATTCAATAATTTTTTTTGTCAGGTACCTGCCCTTTCTATCACCATCTAGTAGAAGAATGAGTTTACGATATTTGGCTGCTGAATCAGCAAATTTTATCATCCCATTGAACTTATGAAACTCCAAAATTTTACCAGAATAACCCAATTTTATTAGTGCGGCAGAGTCACGTTTTCCTTCAACTACCACCGCGCTATTTTTTTGTGAGTTGAGCAGATTCACGAATTTTTTAATTTCTGCTATTTCACTTTCTGGAAATTCCATAATGGTAATAAGTTTAATATAATAACAAACTTTGTGATCGATCTATTATGAACTCTATCACAAAAATTTTTGACGATACAATAAAAACTGATCATAAAATCATTACAGAGGAGGCTGCCAAATCAATTCTAAAAAAGTATAAAGTTTCAGTGCCAGGATTTTCATTAGCAACATCTGCCAATCAAGCAGTTAGAGATGCAAAAAGACTTGGGTTTCCTCTAGTGATGAAAGTAGTTTCACCACAAATACTTCATAAAACTGACGTAGGCGGTGTCAAAGTTGGTGTAGATAACATTGCTGATGTAAAGAAAACATTTAATGACATGTATGGGCGACTTTCCAAAAAGAAAGGAGTCAACGTAAAAGGAATTTTACTTGAGAAAATGGTTCCAAAGGGAGTTGAATTAATTGTTGGAATACAAACTGATCCACAGTTAGGTCCTGTAATTATGGTTGGCTTGGGTGGTACTCTTACCAACCTTCTCAACGATGTTTCGTGGAGGATGCTTCCAATTACGACATCAGATGCAAAATCAATGTTAAATGATCTTAAGGGTTCTAAGATTCTCAAAGGATTCCGTGGTAGCAAGCCTATAGACTTGAACATGCTTGCAAAGGCTCTTGTTCAAATTGGAAAGATTGGGGTTGATAATGCAGATTACATTAACAGTATAGATTTCAATCCTATCGTAGTCTATCCAAAATCATACAATGTGGTAGATGCAAAAATCATTCTCAACAAAGAAATTAAAAAGAATTCAATCTCACGTGCTAAACCAAACATAACATCTATGGAGAAATTCTTTACACCAGAATCTGTTGCATTAGTAGGTGCATCTGCAACACCAGGAAAGATTGGTAACTCTGTATTAGATGCTCTTGGAAAACAAGATTTTAAGGGAAAGGTATATCCAATCAATCCAAAGCAAGAATCAATTCTTGGAATCAAATGTTATCCATCATTAGATGCAATTGAAGATAAAATTGATCTGGTTGTTGTTTGTATTGATCTTGCACATTGCGGTCCTCTTATGAAAGTATGCGCAAAGAAAGGAATTCACAATGTTGTAATTGTTTCAGGCGGCGGTAAAGAGCTTGGTGGTGATAGGGCTGCAATGGAAGCTGAAGTAAAAAATCTTTCATTAAAACACAAGATACGAGTCATCGGTCCAAACTGCATTGGAATGTTTAACGCCGCAAATCGTCTTGACTGCGCATTTCAAGGTCAAGCAAGAATGGTTCGCGCAAGACTTGGTAATGTTGCATTCTTCTCTCAAAGTGGAACGATGGGAATTAGTATGTTGGAGAGTGCTGATTCTTTTGGCCTTTCAAAGATGATTAGTTATGGAAATAGGTCAGATGTAGACGAAGCAGATATGATTTTGTATGCGGGAAGTGATCCTCAAACTAAAGTCATTTGTCTTTATGTGGAAGGATTTGGTGATGGTAGGAAGTTTATCAATACTGCAAAGCGTGTTATGAAAGAAAAAAAGAAACCTATAGTGATATGGAAAAGTGGACGAAGTGCTGCTGGTGCAAAACAAGCTGCGTCTCACACGGGCTCACTTGGTGGTGATCATGAGCATCTCATGGGTGCGTTTAAGCAGGCTGGAATTATTTCTGTTGATAGTTATCAAGAACTTGTCGGAGTTGCAAAGGCTTTGGCTTGGCAGCCATCTGCAAAGGGTAACAAAGTTGCTATGTGCAGTAATGGTGCTGGTCCTATGATTGGTGGAATTGATCATTTAGAGAGATTAGGTCTTACGATAGGAAAGATGTCCCCACGAATTATCAAACAAATGAAGGATCGTTTTCCACCAACTGTTCCTATTCATAATGGCAATCCAGCGGATGTAGGTGGTGGCGCGACTGCAGATGACTATAGATATGTTATTCAGCAATTTTATGATGAAAAGAATGTGGATATTGTCATGCCGTGGTTTGTTTTTCAGGATGACCCGCTTGAAGAGATAATTGTTGACCACCTTTCTGATTTTTCTAATAAAAAAACAAAGCCATTGTTAGTTGGAGCCAACGGTGGTCCATACACACAAAAAATGGCTAAATTGGTTGAAGAAAAGGGCATTCCAGTTTATGATGACTTACGAACATGGGTAGCGGCAGCATCTGCATTAGCCCAATGGGGTTCTATCAGAGGTAATTGATAACATTTAATTTTATCAGAGGAGAATTTACTACATGACAAATATTACTACTAAAACTGATGATGGAATTTGCATTGTTAAGATTAACCGTCCTGAAAAACTAAATGCTATGAATACTGATGTTGCCAAGGAGATAATTTCTACATTTAAGCAACTAGAGAAAGACGATAACGTAAAAGTAATTATCTTAACTGGTGAGGGTGATAAGGCGTTTTCTGCTGGCGCTGATATTGAATATATGTCAAAAATATCTCCAGAAGAATCTGAACGCTATGCAAAACTTGGTCAAGAACTTACAGCTACTGTTGAAAATATAACAAAACCAACTATTGCAGCTGTTAACGGTTTCGCACTAGGTGGTGGTTGTGAGCTTGCTATGTCTTGTGATATAAGACTTGCATCTGATAATGCAAAAATTGGTCAACCAGAAGTAACAATCGGAATACCACCTGGCTGGGGTGGAACACAAAGATTGATGAGAATAGTAGGAATTGCAAAAGCCAAGGAACTTGTTTTTACTGGAAAAGCGATTAACGCTAGCAGTGCAAAAGAAATTGGTCTTGTCAATCATGTTTTTGAACAATCTGCTTTAATGGATGAAGCTATAAAGATGGCAAAAATAATTGCAGCAAATGCAACTCTTGCTGTTCACATGTCAAAAACTGCAATCAACAAAGGGCGAAATGCAGATCTTGATACAGGTCTTGGTATTGAATTGCTTGCATGGAGAAACTGTTTCTCAGATCCAGAACGAGAAAAAAGAATGACTGATTTTTTAAACAAATCTAAAAAATAGCTTCACCTAAGTGATTACAATCATTTACTATATGCTTTGTATGAAAAGGTTATTATAATTTGAAACGTCAGAGATTTAATATGGCTACTGAACAAAGTCAAAAACTGATTACCATTACTCCAAAAGCCGCTGAGAAAATTAAGGAGTTTATGACTGAAGAAAAAGACAGTCCAAAATTTCTTAGAATTTATGTTCAAGGTGGTGGTTGTTCTGGACTTTCTTATGGTATGGGTTTTGAGAAAGCAGCAGAAGAAGATGATCTAACTATTGAGGAAAACGGTGTAAAAGTCATAGTAGATTCATCGAGTCAGGATCACCTAAAAGGTGCAAACGTTGACTATATCGAAAGTCTAATGGGTTCAGGTTTTAAAATCAATAACCCAAATGTAACAAAAAGTTGCTCATGTGGTTCATCGTTTAGTACTGAATAATCATTCTTTCAATTTTTGTTTTATTTTATTACTAAAAACTAATTTTTTGCCACAAGCACTTATAACCATGATTTGAAACTTTATGCTTATTGAATATTAAGGAGATGAGAATTATTTGCCATACACAGGCATCGTCAAGTATCACGTTAAACTATCGTATGAAGTCGACGGTCTGGTTGAGCGAGCAGACATTATAGGGGCTGTATTCGGTCAAACTGAGGGTCTCTTAGGCCCTGAGATGAATCTGAATGAGCTTCAGCGTGTTTCTAAGGTTGGTAGAATTGAAGTAGAAATCAAAACTACTGAAAATACTACTTCTGGTACTGCACTCCTTCCAATGAGTACGGATATTGATACATGTGCCTTGATTGCAGCTGCAATTGAAAGTATAGACAAAGTGGGTCCATTTGATTGTAAATTTCATCTTGATGCTATTGATGATGTTCGAGCCTCAAAAAAAGAAGACATTGTACGCAGAGCAAAGGAGATCAAACAGAAATGGTCTACCAAATCTGTTAGTGAAGGTGATACTATGCTAAAAGATGTTCATGAGGGTTTTTCAGGTAAAATTACTACATATGGATCTAACAAACTTCCATGCAGTACAGGAATTTTTGACTCATCATGGATAATTCTTGTTGAGGGCAGAGCAGACATCTTAAATTTATTGAGAGCAGGTTATGACAATGCTTTAGCTATTGAGGGTGCAAAGATTGATGAAACGATCAAAGACTTCTGTGCAACTAAAGATAAAGTGGTGGCATTTTTAGACGGTGATAGGGCGGGAGGATTTATTCTCAAAGAGTTAAAGTCAGTTGTTAATATTGATATTGAACTTCGTGCAGACCCAGGTCTTGAAGTGGAAGAACTAACCCCTCAACGTGTTGCAGATATTCTAAAGGATGCTACCAAGGATATAAAACAACAAACTACCGAACCTAAAAAGGTAAGCGAAGCCGATAAGCAATTAGCAGAGGCTACAAGCAAAGTGTATAATGATCTAAACGAAACACTGGAAGCTGTAGGACTTGATTCTAATAATGAACAATTATTCAAAGTGCCCATAAGTGAACTAGTAGACAAATTATCCACACAGACTGGAATAAAGTATCTGATTTTAGATGGGATAATAACTCAACGACTGTTAGATGGCGCTAACCAATCTGGAATTGAGTACATCGTAGGTCATAGGATTGCAAATGTATCAAATAGTGATGGTGTTATACTAAAAACATTTACAGAACTTGGCATTACTTAATTATTAATGTCTGATCTTAAAATTCAACATATTCTCACTTTAGCACAGTTATTATCTAAAGGGGCTAGACACAACTTTGTTCAGATTACTACATCATCCCTCGGAAAAAGTATAAAAAAATCTCAACAGGCTGCTTCAATGCATATTTTAGAATTAGAAAATGGCGGATTTATTGATAGATTAATGACTGGGCGAAAACTTTCTGTTAAAATTACCCAGAAGGGATACTCTGAGCTTGTTGAACTTCATTCAGTTTTGGGTTTTAGCTTAAACTCGTCTCCTCCCCACATAGAGTTAAGCGGTTCCGTAATTTCTGGACTTGGTGAGGGAGCTTACTACATGTCATTGAAAGGCTACACTAAACAGTTCAAAGTGAAAATTGGCTACATTCCTTTTCCAGGCACGCTAAATATAAAATTAAATCAGTTACAGGATATTCTACAGTTAGCTGAGCTTGATAACATAATGATAGATCCATTTTCAGACGGGAAGAGAACATATGGTTGGGCAAAATGTTTTCATGCTACACTAAATAATTCCATCAAATGTGAATTAATCCGTCTTGAAAGAACACATCATGATAATTCAGTAATTGAATTAATATCAAAAAATAACTTACGTAAAACCGGTAGACTGGAAACTGGTTCTAAAGTTACAGTTAAAATCTGTCCATAACTCATCGTAAGCTAAAGATCATGAATATCCTTCCCGTATTCTTTTTGGATATCGGAGCTTGATAGTTTAGGGGCTGGAGATTGTAATCTGACTATCTTGACATCAAGGTTGATCCGTTTACATCCGTCAGATATGAATTTCTCCTGATGAACTTGATCATACCCTAACGCAATTACATCAGGTTTTACCAGTTTCACTGTTTCAAAAATATCATCTTCATTACCAATAACGGCGACATCAACCATAGATAAGCTGCTTACTAGTTCATGCCTTAATTCTTGACTATGTAACGGCTGTCTCTTTTTCATCTTTTTAGCTGTTTTGTCAGTAGCAATTGCTACCACCAAGACATCACCCAAAGCTTTTGCAGCATTGAGTGTATGGATATGTCCTGGATGAATTATATCAAAAACTCCTCCAGCTAATACAATTTTTTTTCCTTTATTTCCAAATAATCCCATAAAGTAAAATTTTCAATATTGATTAAAATGTGTTTCAGTTGACAGTTTCATGTACTTTAAGCATATTTGCCAGTGCCAGCCATTTTCTTTTTTTGTGGTTTTGAATGTGCTTTAACCATATGTCTCACTGTTCTTTCAGGATCAGAAAATTTCATATCACATATTTTACACACTAAACTTGTCGTAGTTTTAGATTTTTTTTTGAATAAATCCAATTGTAATTCCTCATTATTTCTTCACTTTTTAACGCATCGTTAAGTTATATTTTTGGGTCTATACCCTTTGCAATTCTTAACGCATCTACCAGACCGTCTGCATAACCAATACTCAAAACTGCATTCTCATCCTTTCCCTGCTTTAGGAAATTTTCTGCGTCGTTAATGTAGAGTTCTGCATTTTGAATGACCACTTGAAATTCTTTTGAGTCATTGTACAGCGACTTAATCTCTTCCAGTGTATCCCTAACCATTGGAACATATTTTTCAATCATCTGGATTGAAGTACTCTTAATTCTACTTGAATTATCTGATGGTTTGTCTAAACATTCTGTCAGCACGTTTATTGCATCTGATTCTGTAAAATGTAATTTTCCTGTAATGATTATACTATGTGGCGGCTCCCCAAAATCAACTTTAAGCAGATTACTGAATTTTCCAGAGGTAATTTTTTGTGTTTTGAACCCAATTCTTGAGGCAACTATCGCAAACGTATCATTATTTACAACATTTCTTTTTTGTTCTTTTTCAACATCCAGTAGGTTTGAAATTGCATCCTTTGGGTCAAGAAAATAGTTTTCGTCATGATTGTATTCTAATAATATTATAGAATGAAGACCCTGTGTTAAATTCTTGAAAATAGCAGTGTAAGGAGTTATTGTAGACTTTTTTTCATTCATTATAGTTACCATTCTCCCAACTTTGTAGAATTGTAATCCAGCTTCACCTGTCATTGATGTTATTGCTGAAGCGGAATGAATCGTGCTTGTTTCAATATTTTCTAATTTTGCTCTAGTTCTAAGTTCTATGTGTGTTGTTGCCACGTATGGATCTCCATATGATAATAGGACAACAGTAGAACTTTTTGACGTCTTGAGGATCTCTTGACCATCTTCCACCAACCATCTTTTTGCAATTTTGAAACTTCCATTAACCATGTTTTTAATTTCGTCTTCATGTTGCTTGGAAATTGGACTTGTGAATGCTTCTAGATATACAAAATCTGCTTCCTGAATGATTTTTACAACTTCAATTGGAATTGATCTAGTGCCAGATATACCTAGTCCTACAAACCACAGCATTACTTGATTTTATCATGCAGTCGTTTTAAATGCTGTATGGTTCTTTTCAGAACCTCTATTCCTCGAAGGTATTCATCAATGGAGATTTTTTCATCAATTGTATGTGCAGCATGAGGATCACCTGGACCATAAGTTACAACTGGAATGCTTAAACTGTTGCCTATAACATTCATGTCGCCCGTACCCGTTTTTCTAATCAACGTAGGTCTATTCTTCTCTATGTCTAAAATTCCCAGAGTGAGAGCCCTTACAAGGGGAGAATTGTGTTCTGCCTCAAAAGGTTCAGTTTCATCTATGATGGAATAAAACGCCTCTACCTGTTGCTTTTTAGAAATTTCCTGTACTGCTTTGGAAATTTTTTCTTCAACAGATTTGCAACTAATGCCAACTGGGATTCTAATATCCAATGTTGAATCACACTCTCTAGGTGTAACATTATGACTTAGGCCACCTTTTATTTCTGTTAAAGTGGCAGTCAGCATCATGCCTTTCTTTTTGTTTTCCTGTCCAGATTCTAAAACATTCTTAATTTCATTGACAAATAATGATGATTCATGAATTGCATTTTTTGCCAGCCAAGGTGCACTAGCATGTGCACTATTCTCAACGTTAATTTTTAGATTGATAGCAATACGTCCTTTGTATCCAATGGTAATTTGATTTGTTCCACTGGGCTCACCAAAAATTGCATATTCTACATCAGGTTTGTCCTTAGTCAAACTCTTAATTCCAGTAGCATTTCCTTCCTCATCTACCGTACCTACAAATATTACTGTACCAGTTTTTTCTTGTGCACTTGCGGCAGCAAACAACATTGCAATAAGTGGACCCTTCGCATCTGACGAACCCCTTCCAAAAAGATAATCGCCTTCTTTTCTCACCCTAATTCTTCCGGGTACTGTATCCATATGTCCACATAAAAGAATTTTAGGTGAACCAGAACCTTTTGTAGCAATAATATTTCCCACATCATCTGTATGTATATCCCTGAAACCTAAATCATCACATTTGTCAGCAAGAAAGTCAGCTAGGCTTTTTTCACGTAACGATGGCGTGTAAAGCTTCAACGCTTTCTCTAATGTCTTTACTGCGAATCTTGTTGTAACTGTGAAGTGTTGTTCCATTTTTACTTACTTGAATTTTTTAAATAGTCTAGCATCTGTGTCGGAATGTCAACGCCTGTTACTTTCACAACGTTTCGAAACTCGGTAGTATTATTAATCTCATGGACAACTAATCCCTTGTCGTTGCTTTCCATTAGATCAACACCTACAATTTCTCCTTGAACCGTATTTTTAGCTTTTATACAAATATCTTCTAGCTCATTTGTAACTTCGCATGCTTCAGCTGATCCACCCAAGTGCGTATTTGTTTTCCAATTGGTATTATCAGAAACTCTGTAAATTGCACCTGCAACATTGTCGCCTATCACTATGGCACGTATATCCCTTGGTGGTCTTTGTACAAACTCCTCTAAGAAGTACATTTGATACGTTGGATGCATTGATTCTCTTGATTCAATAACGCCTTCAGCTGAATCCCTGTCATTTAGTTTTGATACCATTCTACCCCAGCTACCAACAGTTGGTTTGATGATCTTCGGATATCCACTTTTTTCAAGTGATTGCATAGCAGCCTCCTTCGAAAATGCTATTGTAGCTTCAGGTGTAGGAATTCCCGCCTTCTGCAGCAACATATGTGTGAACAGTTTGTTTCCAGCAAGAAGTCCAGTGTTTAGACAGTTGATTACCCTGGCACCAAGACCCTCTAAAGTTGCTGTTGAGTGGATATTCCGATAATAGCTGACGCAACGCTGCAAAACAGTCTCAAATTCATGTGTATTTTTGTTCAAATCTACAAACAGTTGTTTACAATCAACCATCTCAATGTGGATATCATGCCTTTCTGCGGCTTTGATTAACAGTTTTTCTTCTAGACGGATTGTATCATAAAGAACTGTGATTTTATCGGTCACTGCCCCCAGTCCTCTCCAACAGTTTGGGCCGGTTTTAGCTCAAATCCATCAGAAATCTTAGCCAGTTCGAAGCTCGCTCCACATTCAGCACAGGTTACAATCTCATCATCAACTGCATCCTCAGGGATGGTTATTTCTGCATCACATTCAGGGCAATTAGTCATTTCTATCCATCCTTCTTTTTTCATCATTAATTATCTTTCTTTCCATTTCATCTTCAAGTGGAATTTCAAGCAGATCACCCATTCTAAGATTTTTCAAACCTGCCGCAAGATTTTTTGCGTTATTAGTATTTTTTTCCAAGCCTAAGATTGACATTAGATATGCCGCACCAGTCTTACCAGCTAATTCACCAAATACAATTCTTCGTCTGTTTCCTACGCTTCTTGGATGAATCGGTTCATATGCAGCGGTATTTTTCAAAACTGCGGCAAGATGTGTACCAGCTTTATGCTTGTAGGCTGAAGAGCCAACAATCGGTTTTGAATCGTAAGGTCTAATGTTTGTGTATTGTTCAATAAGCCTTGAAAGATCAACCAGCATATCTAATCTGAAATCATTTTCTGATTTGTACAAATAGGTAAGTGCAACAGCAGTCTCAGCGAGAGATGGTATTCCAGTCCTTTCTCCAATACCATCAATTGTTGTATGGATTTGGTCAACGCCAGCATCACATGCAGCAAAAGCATTTGCTAGTGCAAAGCCAATATCATTATGAACATGTGCATCAAGCGGAGTCTTGATTTCAGAACGAACTCTCTTAACGAAATTATACATTCCTATAGGTCTTAAAATTCCCACGGTATCAGTAAGACTGATCCTATCCACACCCGCATCTTCTATTGCCTTACATACATTGATCAGAAATTGCGGGTCCGCCCTACTTCCATCTTCAACAGTAAACCTAATTTTCAACCCATGTGATTTTGCATATTCTACAGTTTGCACTGCTCTGTCTAACGCTTCATTTCTTGAAATTCGAAGCTTGTCTTTGAGATGAATGTCAGATATACCAAGATATGCAGCAACCCAAGACGCATCACACTTTAATGAAACATCAATATCCTCTTTTAGCGCCCTTCCATGTGCTACAATGTCTGCTTTTAATCCCTGCTTGATAATTGTCTTAGTTGCTTGAGCGTGATCACTAGAAATAATTGGAGATATTTCAATCTGATCAACCCCAAAGTAATCAAGCTCCCAAGCAATCTGAATTCTTTGTTTAACAGTAAATGAGACACCTGGATGTTGCTCACCCTCTCTTAGTGTAGAATCTAGTATTCTTATTTTCTTAGACTCCTTACCAATTGAGTTATATTCCTCTGCATAGTAATTCGGATCATTCATTGCTGAATTCGGTAGAGAAAATCATTAATATAAAGATAATCGTACTAGAATCGTCGTTTTAGATGTTAATTGATACTAAATTAGTTATTGTTAACAAAAATGTAACGATTATCGTTTATGATATAGTTTTGAGAATTATTACAGTGTTAGTGTCAGTTACACCAGTAATTTTTCGCAAGTCATCAATACACGCATTGATCTCTTGTATACTTGGTGCTTGGATGATTACACAAATGTCATACTGACCAGTAATTTCATAGATTTTTTTTACTGCATTGAGTTTTGTGAGTTTCAAAGAAACCTTTGATGTATCAATAGACGAATCAGCTGATACCATTACAAGTGCCTCTGGTTGACCCCCTCCCTCTTCTACCGTAAATTTAGTAATCGTTCCGCTGCCAACCATATTTTTTACTCTATGTCTAATGGCCGATTCTGAAAGTTTCAGTTTTTTTCCTATTTCAACAAAAGATTCTCTGGAATCCTTACGTAAAAATTCCAAAATACTTTCATCAACTTTATCTTTATGCATTTCTTCTATTCTCCTCATTTGTAAGTAGCTCATCTAGTATTTGTAGTGTCTTTACAATATCTTCCTCGGAAATAACCAGCGGAGGAAGAAATCTTAAGATGTTTCTACCTGAGTATAAGAGTAATAATCCCTTTTTGATTCCTTCCATTAAGATATCTTTTACTTCAAATTTTAATTCTGCACCAATCATTAATCCCTTACCTCTAACTTCTCTAATTATTTTATGCTTAGATTTGAGATCTTCTAATCCATTGAGAAGTTTTTGTCCCATATTTTTTGCATTGTCAATTAAACCATCTTGTGTTAGTGCATGAAGTGTAGCAGTTCCCGCAGCGCATGCCAAAGGGTTTCCTCCAAATGTTGACGAATGTTCTCCTTTTTTCATCACAGATAGTATATCTGGTCTTACTAACGTAACACCCATGGGAACTCCCCCAGCAATTCCCTTGGCAAGGCACATTATATCCGGAATTGTTTTCCAGTGTTCTGATGCCCACATTCTTCCAGTTCTACCCAATCCCGATTGAATTTCGTCAAATACAAGGAGGCTATCATTTTCATCACATAGCTTTCTAACATCTTGTAAAAACCCTTCAGGGGGAACATGAATTCCACTTTCTCCTTGAATAGGTTCTAAGATTACAAATGCCGTATCCTTATCAACAACAGTTCGTAGTCCATCTATATCTCCATATGGTGAAAATAATACCTTCTCAACAAGAGGCTGGAATGGTTCCCTGTATTTTGGATTAAAAGTTAGAGATAAAGCTCCCATAGATTTTCCATGATAAGATCCTTTCATTGCAACCATTTTCTTTTTACCCGTAAACTTTCTTGCAAATTTTATAGCAGCTTCTATAGATTCAGACCCACTATTGTTTAGATGAACTTGGGAAAGTCCTGGTGGTGCAACAGCAATCAAAGCTTGCAAAAACTCTTCCCTAGTCTTATTGTAGTAAGAGCTGTGAACGGTAATTACTTTGTCAATTTGAGATTTAATTGCATTTACAACACGCTCGTTTCTATGTCCAACCAGTGCAACACCGTATCCGCCCATACAATCAATGTAATCGTTGTTGTCAGTATCCCATACATGCGAACCTAGTCCTTTTTCTATGGTTACAGGAAACCTCTGGTAAAGATTTCCTAAATATTGATCTTCACTCATTTTTGATTACCGTGCAATGATTATGTGCAATTGCAGAAGATATGGGGTTTTCCCTTTGACCATTTGCAATTATTGCTTCCGTTACTCCCATCTCAAGCGCTTCAGTCGCAGCAAGTATCTTTTTTTCCATGCCAAATCCAATTTGTGGCAAAATTTCTTTTGCTTTTGCTAGCGTTAAAGTATCAACTAATTTTTCATCTATTAACAACCCGTCAACATTTGTCAGAAATAAAACCTTGTCAGTCTTTACTTGTCCTGCAATATTAGCAGCCGCTCTATCGCCATCCACATTGAGAAAATCAGATTCCTCACTAATTGCTATTGGAGAAATGACTGGAGTGTAACCTAGTTCAAGAATAGATTTTATCAGAGATGCATTAATTTGCGTAATTTTACCTGTATATCCTCCATCAATTACTTGTTTTCGCCCTTTTTCATTCATAATTATGAGTTTTTTCTTTCTGTCAGCCTGAATTATTTTTCCATCAATTCCAGACAAACCCACCGCATTGATTCCGTTTTTTTGTAGCATCTTTACAATTGTCTTGTTGATTCTTCCAGACATAACCATGGTGAAAATTTCTGCAGTTTCTAGGTCGGTATATCTGCTCTTTACACCGCCAGGGGAAACAACAAACCTTGGTTTCTTGCCTAGCTGTTCCGTTACTTTGGTAACCTCCTTTCCTCCACCATGAACTAGAATTACTTCCTCTTGCCCTATTACTTTTTTTATGTCTGCTACAGCGGAGGGATGTAAATCATCAACTACACTCCCTCCAATTTTGATTGTAATCATTTGTTATACCGGTGTCAATGGGGAATACATAATTCCTTGCTTCTCATCAAAGCCTGACATTATGTTCATGTTTTGAACAGCAGATCCTGCTGCACCCTTCATCAAGTTGTCAGACGCAGAAAGTGCAATCAATCGGTTGTTATCCTCATCAAGCTCGAAGCCAATATCACAAAAGTTTGAACCAACTACAAACTTTGGGTCAGGGAACTTATACAAGCCATTTTTGTCACGTATTAGCCTGATGAATGGTTCCTCGCCAAATTCAGCGCGATAAATTTTCCAAATATCTTTTTCATTAACTTCCTTTTTCAAGAATGTATGATTCGTACAGAGAATTCCTCGAACTATATCAACTGCATGTGGGCTCATTGAAACCTTGATTTTTTTTCCAGCAACTTCACTAAGCTCCTGCTCGATTTCGCCCGTATGACGGTGCTTTGCAGGTTTGTAAGGACGAATAACTCCAGCCCTCATTGCATGTTGTGTGCCAGATGTGCCTCCAGCACCAGCGCCAGACGAACCAATTTTAGCGTCAACAACTATGTGTTCCGTGTCAATGAGATCATTTTTGATCAGTGGGTATAACGCAAGCGTAGATGTTACTGCCATACATCCAGGGCAAGAAACTAACTGTGAATTTTTAATTTTGTCCCTATGAAGTTCTGGAATACCAAATACTGATTTTGACAAGTAATCAGGATGTGGATGTTCCCAACCATACCATTTTGTATAGTCTTCAGGGTTGTGTAATCTGTAATCTGCACTAAGATCAATAATTTTCATTCCCCTATCATAAAATGTCTTTACAATGTCGGTTGCGGTTCCATGTGGCACTGCCGTGAAAACCAAATCACATTTGTCTGACATTTTGTCATAATCAAGTTCTGAAAATGTTAGTTTGGTGAAGCCCTTTAGGCTCGGGTGTATTCTATGCAGATACTCCCCAACATGTTTTGTTGACGTCACCATCGAAACTTCAGCTTCAGGGTGACTTAGCAGTAGACGGACTACTTCGCCGCCGACATATCCAGACGCACCTACTATTCCTACTTTCATTGTAACATCATTTGGATTTGATATAATTTATTATTATTAACGGTTTACTTTCTAATCGAGTTTCGTACGAACTCAATCATTTCTTTTGGGATGTTTATGTTTGCAACTTTGACTAGACCCTTAAACTCTACAGTGTTATTCACTTCATGGACAACTAGCCCTTTTTCTTTATCTTCCATCAAGTCAACGCCAAGAATTCCTCCTCCAACTGCCTTTGAGGCTTTTGCACACAAGTCTTCCATCTCATTTGTTATGTCACAAATTTCAGGCTCTGCACCTAGTGCAATATTTGTCTTGAAATTGCCTGAAGATTTTCTATACATTGCAGTGACTGCCTTATCTCCAATTGTAATTACTCTAATGTCTCTTGGAGGTCTGTCTATCATCTCCTGAAGATAGAAAATTCTATCTAAAGGACCATCAGTAATTTCTCTTTGTTCGATGATTGCATCTGCGGTGTCTTTATCTTTGAGCGGTATGACATTTCGTCCCCAGCTTCCAATAACTGGTTTTATTACCAATGGGTAACCAACCCTATCAAGATTTTCTCGTGCTGCATCAGCAGAAAAAGAAAAGTATGTCTTTGGTGTTGGTATGTTGTTCTTTTTTAACAGCATTGATGTTAATAGCTTGTTACCGCAAATGGTAGAAACGTTAAACTTGTTGATTACCGGAATATCTAAAAATTCTAGACATGCAGTAATGTATAATCCCCTATAGTAACTAACACAGCGTTCTAAGACTATATCCCCAAAATCAAAATCTTGTATTTGACTAGACGTGTTGATTTGTGTGGTTTTAGCATCAATGAGAGAGGTATCATGCCCAAGTTCTGCTGCCTCTTTCTGAAGCATTTTTTCTTCTGTTCTTAGCCGGTCAAATACTATGCAAATTTTTGACAATTATTCTCCCCAGTCTTCGCCTACTGTTTCCGCTTCCTTGATTTCAACTGTAGGACCATCTTTCTTTGAAATTTCATAGTCAGCTCCGCAATCACTACAGGAAACAATCTCACCAACAGCAGCATCTTCAGGGATATTTAGATCTGCATCACATTCTGGGCATTTCATAATTTTTTTCACTTTTTCTTTTGTAATTTATTAGCTTCTGTTGACTGCATTCCCCACAATTCTACAAAGCCTTTGGCCAACTTTTGGTCAAACTTTGAGCCTTTTCCATAAGTTGCAATTTTATGACTATACAGTGAATACTTTGATTCGCGACCAACTACCCTAAGACTTCCCTTGAACAATTTCAGTTTTACAGTTCCAGATACTCGTTTCTGTGTCTGCTCTATGAACATATCAAGATCATTTTTTAATGGATCCTCCCAAAGACCAGAATACACCAACCAAGACCACTCATCATCTACTAACGACTTGAATTTTGTTTCATGTTTAGTATGCACCATCTTTTCCAAATCAGAGTGGGCTTCGATCAAACAGGCAGCAGCAGGGGTTTCATACACCTCGCGTGATTTTATTCCAACTACACGATCTTCAATATGATCAATGATACCAACCCCACAGGAGCCTGCCTTTTTGTTAACGTAATCAATCAATTTTATAGGGTTCATGGATTTTCCATTCACTGCTACAGGAATTCCTTTTTCAAACTTTATCGTTAGATATACTGGTTTGTTAGGAAGATTTTTTGTTTTTACCCAAATGAAGGCATCATCTGGAGGTTCGTTGTTAGGATTCTCTAAAACTCCGCCCTCAATTGCACGGCCCCATAAGTTCTGATCAACGCTAAATTTTTTTGCGACATTTTCGATCTCAATTCCATGTTTCTTTGCAAATTTTAATTCCTCTGTCCTGTCTAAATTAAGATCCCTTATTGGTGCAATTATTGGCAGGTTGGAACCTGCATGGAAAGTTAAGTCAAACCTTACTTGATCATTACCTTTACCTGAACATCCATGTGCAAGCGATGTAACTTTTTCTTTTTTTGCAATCTGCAATACTTTTCGAGCAATTAATGGTCGAGCAAGCGCAGTAGCTAGGCAATATTTTTTTTGGTATAGCGCATTAGCTTTGATTGCTGGAAAAATGTAATCAGAAACAAATTCTTTCCTCGCATCTATGTTGTAATGTTTTTTTACTCCAAGTTTTTTTGCCTTTGCAGAAATTTTTTTGTAGTCATCTTCCTGCCCAACATCAACTGTAACTGTTACAACATCCATGTTGTATTTTTCTTGCAGGTACTTTACTACAACAGAAGTATCCAACCCGCCTGAAAATGCAAGTATTGCCTTTTGTTTCATAAGGCAAATGAGTTACATGTTTTGCATTTATCTCTTTGTTCTGAATATTTTCAGTCATTTTGTAATAGCTGGAGCTAAAATACGATCACTATTTAACTCCGAATTATAACGCTGTTTTATGAAAATTTCAATAGCAGTTACGCTCGGAATTGTAGCAATCATAGCAGTTGCAGTAATCACATCATTAGGCAATAGTTCGGATCAATCAAACCAGAACAAAATTAGAGTTGCATTTTTTCCTAGCATCAGTCATGCAGTGCCCATAGTTGGATTAGAAAATGGAATTTTTGAAAATGGAATTGGAGAACAGATTCAAATCGAAACTAAACTTTTTGATAGCGGACCACAAGTTATAGAATCTATCTTTGCTCGTTCTATTGATGTAGCTTATGTTGGACCTGGTCCAACTATCAATGGGTTCTTAAAATCTCACGGAAAAGATATCAGGATTTTAGCCGGAGCAGCCAGTGGCGGCGCAAGTTTTATTATACAACCAGATTCTGGCTTGGAGTCAATTGAAAACTTTGATGGGAAACGCATTGCCTCACCACAAATTAGCAACAGTCAAGATGTGTCTCTTAGATATTATCTTGCATCAAATGATCTAAAACCAGTTGAAAAAGGTGGGACAGTGTTTGTTTTGAATATTTCAAACCCTGACATCTATACTTTATTTGCAAAAGGCGATATTGATGGAGCGTGGATACCAGAGCCTTGGGCCACAATGTTGGTACAAGAACTTGATGGCGTTAGATTATTCAATGAAGAAAAGTTGTGGCCAAATGAACAATTTGCCTCAGTACTACTAATAGCGAGGACAGACTATCTTGAAAACAACCCTGAAATTATTCAAAATTGGTTAAAATCACACGAGGAAACTGTATCATGGATTAATTCAAATCCAGACAAATCAAAATCCATCTTTGAAAAATTTTTGAAAAAATACATGGGAAAATCACTGCCAACAAAAATTATTGATGAGTCATTTTCAAATTTAACAATTACATCTGATCCAATTAAAAATTCTGTGTTAACCTTTGCAGAGCGTGCTGATGTATTAGGATATCTTGGAAGAACTGGCTACAATTTAGATGGAATTTTTTATGAAACGGATTTAAATCCGAACGCAATGGTGAAACAGCTAAATGGGTAAACTAGAATCTAGAAATATTGAAAAATATTTCATACATGATGGAAAACCACTAAAGACGTTGGATGGAATTGATCTAAATGTTGAAGACGGTGAGTTTGTATGCATTGTTGGACCTTCAGGCTGTGGGAAAACTACTTTTCTAAGAATTGCAGCAGGGTTAGAAAAACCAGATGAAGGTCAGATTTTACTTGATAATCAGCCACTGAACAACACTGGACCTGATAGAATAATGGTGTTTCAAGAAGGCGCTTTGTTTCCTTGGCTGAATGTTCAAGATAATGTGGAATATGGACTCAAGATAGCTGGTATACCAAAGGAAAAACGAAACCAGATTTCACATAGATATCTAGACATGATGCAGCTTACTCAATTTGCAACTTCTTACACTTACCAACTTTCTACTGGAATGAAGCAACGTGTTGCTATAGCAAGGGCTCTGGTAATGGAGCCTGATGTATTACTTATGGATGAGCCATTTGCAGCACTTGATGCGCAGACTAGAGATCTCCTACTAGTAGAAATGCAGTTAATCTGGCAGAAGACAAAGAAAACCATAATTTTTGTGACTCATAATGTTGCCGAGGCCGTTATGTTGGGCACACGTGTCTTGGTGTTTACTCACAGACCTGGAAGGATTAAGAAGGAATTCAAGATTGATTATAAACGTCCTAGGATATCAGAAGACGAAAATCTTTTGCCGTACCAGCAAAAGATTTTGGCAGAATTACGACCTGAGGTAAAAAAGTAGGTTGAAAAAATGAAACCAAGTCTGCTTGCGAAAAAAATTGGCTTTTACGCAATGATAATTATAGTATGGCAGGGTCTTGACAGTGCTGATATTTGGCCAGACAATATTTTTCCATCGCCAGTAGATGTTGTAGAAGACCTAGCGTATGGCGTTGCTGATGCAAGTCTGTTTTATGGAATTGGAACAAGCATATTGAGACTGATTATAGGTCTAACAATAGCTATTGCTGGTGGTTTGGTACTTGGAATTTTCATGGCAAGAGTCGAAACTGTTAATCAGACAATTGGTTCTTTGGTTCTTGGACTACAGTCAATTCCATCCATAGCCTGGGTACCACTTGCTATTCTTTGGTTTGGTCTTACAGACACTGGAATTATCTTTGTCGTAGTTATTGGTGCAATATTTGCTGTAACCATCAATACTTACACTGGTGTGAAGAACATCAATCCTTCCTATATTGAAGCTGCACGAAACATGGGTGCGAAAGAAGGTCAACTTATCACTTCCATATTAATTCCTGCGGCATTTCCATTTATCATATCTGGATTCAAGCAGGGTTGGGCATTTGCCTGGAGAGGCGTAATCGGTGCAGAACTCTTATTCTCATTCCTAGGTCTTGGTTTCCTTCTTAATGTTGGTCGTCAGCTTAACGATGTATCTCAGGTCATAGCAATAATGCTAGTAATAATGGGAATTGGCATACTGGTTGATGGAGTGGTCTTTAAGAAAATTGAAGACAAGGTTATGACCAGATGGGGATTGCGCTAGAATTTTAAAATTACTTGATTTCTTCCCTAGCAAGTTCGGCTCCCTTAACAATTGATCTAATTTTATCAAAGGAAACTTCCCTTGTTCTTGTACGCAGACCACAGTCAGGGTTGACGTACACCTTTGTAGGATCACCCAGTGCTTTCGCTGAATACAATATCCTGTCCCTTATGAGCTCTGGGGATTCTATTTCATTTACATGAACGTCCGAGACTCCAATTCCAATCTCGCCTTCGAATCCGTGTTCCTTGAATAGTTTCAAGACCTGAAATCCTTTTCTTGCGTCATCGTCAAGTCCTGTGTTCCATGTATCACGATTTGCAAATTCCAATGTGTATTGTTCCGCCTTAATTTCCGGCATCTGTGGTGCTAATGCCTTGTAATCGTTTCCGGAAAAGCATGCATGAACTACAAACTTGGCATCAATTCCCTTTACAGATTCATTGATTGACTCTCTGAAAATATCCATTTCCGCTGGATGTGTTGTTGCAGCTGGCTCATCAATTTGAATAATTTTTGCACCTAACCCTACAAGGTCCTTCACTAATGGCCTGACAACATTTCTTGCTAGTGCCAATACAAGCTCATCCTTTGATTTGTAGTGTTCGTCATATGACCAGTCTGCTAGAGTATATGCACCGGTCACTGGAACCTTAAGTTCCCTATTAGAATTATCTTTTACAAAGTTGAATTCTTCCGCATGAAAGTTTTGTTTAAAGGCAACAGGTCCAACGACTCTTGCCTTGTTGTAGTATTTGTTATCCCATGAGCGAACTCTGCCAGCAAATTCAAAGCCATCTACGTATCTTACTGGTTCCTCATACATTTCTACACGGCGTACTTCGCCATCATAAACAATGTCAAGCCCAATATCCTCAAGCGTCTTGATATTCAAAAGCGCGGCTTCATTTCTCGCTTTAATTTTTTCCTCGTCTGAAACATTTGGATCCTTTACCTTTTTCAGCATGTCTGCTGGTTTTTTCAGACTGCCAATTTCCTGTGTTGGGAACAGCTTAGACATCTTTCGCACCTCTTGCAATTTCTCCAAGGACGGATATTTTATTCATCGCAAATTCCTTTGGTACATATTCCAAATCGAAATTAGTACTTACATAGGATTCCTTTGGCTTTGTTTTCGCATTAATCTCATCCACTTGTTTTATACATTCTTGGGGTTTTTCGATTGCAGTATTGAAAGAATTGATTATACCTACAGTAAGTAATTTGTCTGAAAAACTATGTTTTTCTATCGAACTTGCTGGGGTTGTAGTGATATCGAATCCTAAACCGGAAACAGGCAAGTCCAAAAGACTTTCAATCTTTTTTGAAACGTCTCCAAAATACGTGTGAAGAATTGTTTTCGCTTCTAATCCACTAGTAAGTATCTTTAGCGCATCAGAAACAAGACCAAAGTCAACTTCGTTGTTGTATGCAATTGACGGTCCTAAAAGTTGAATTGCTTCAAAACCTGATTTAACTAAAGAATCTATTTCCACTCTTAGCATTTTTGCAAGATTGATCGTAAAGTCCTCTTTTCTTTTGAACTTGTTACTAGTATGGAGTTCAGCAAATGTAAATGGTTCTGGGATAGCAGCAGTTTTGTTTTTTGGCAGTGATGAATCTAAGTTAGATTGAACTATATTGCCACCACCAACTAAATCCTGTCCATCAAAAGACAATACGCGATAAAACGTATTCATTTCATAAATTCTGTTTAATGCAGTAGGAGTAACTGATGATAAATTTGAAAATGGTCTAAAGATGTCATCCCACTTTAGCAAGGGGTCTGAAACAAATCCAAGCCCTGCATTTTTTTGTGCAGAGATATATTCCTCAGTTTCCTTTTGAAAGAGCGAATCTAGGTTTTCAGTATTCTTTCTAGTTGCTTCAATTAATTCCTCTGAGCGTGGATAAATTCCAAATGTATATGAAGAAATCAAGTTGCTAACTTCGTAAGTGTTTCATGTGCCCTTTTAAAATCATTTGGAGAAGTAACAAGAATCTCACTGTCTATACTATGTATTTCATTAATAAATTCAATAATGTTTTCTTCGTAATTTGACCAATCAATCTTGAGAAATTCTGCAGATTTTAAATTATTTTTTGATGGAAGTAGTAAACATGGAATAATCTTAAAGCCGTTAGGTCTTAGATAGTTAACAATTTTTTCTACTTGGTCCTTTGAGTGAATGACTTGAGTAACAAATCCTACAGGTTTAGCATCAATTTTTTTTTGAATTTTTGCAAAGTTCGGATTACTTGGTAGAGATAGAAACAGTTCAATTTTTTTATCAAGCCCATTATCATTTAGAGCCTTAACAACTTGGCTTGGAATTAGATTATCTTTGTTTGACATTGTATCTGATTTGTCACCCATCAATACAAGTATGCCATCAACTGTACCAATTGACTCTTGTACGATTTTTTCAATATCATTTAGATTTTTGTCTCTAACTCTCAAACTACAGGTAAGTTTGATATTTTTATTGGATTCTCGTATTTGTTTTGCGATTTCAAATGGGGATACTCTTGGAATTCCTAACACCGAGTCAGTAAGATGAATTCCATTACATACAGAACTTATAGTTTCAATCCTTTCGAATAGAACATTTCTAACGTCTTGTCCATCATCAGAAATTTTAGGTGGGTTTATCTCATACCTAACAGTCATAGGTGGTTTTTGATTATACATGATTAAAACCTTTGATCGATAAATCAATAACACATGTTGCTTCTCTTATGATATGGACATTGAACAAATACGTTCTGCCTTAACCAGTGAAATTAATCCTACACCACTTTCTGAATTAGATGAAAACGAGCTTGCATCAGTTTTGATTATTATTTATGGAAAAGAACCTACAATTCTCATGACAGAAAAAGCAAAAACTTTGAAAGTACATGCTGGTGAGATAGCATTTCCAGGTGGCAAGTGGTGTACAAAAGATAAAGACTTGCTAGAAACCGCAATTCGTGAAACAAAAGAGGAATTATGTCTCGAGGTGTCAAAGGAACAGGTTGTAGGTCAGTTAGATAGTGTGATTACATTAAATTCCAAGTATAAGATCACACCATTTATAGCTATTTTAGAAACCATTCCTTCTCTGAAAACAAATTCTGAGGTGGAATCTATCTTGCACATACCACTCATATCTTTTTTGAATACTATGGCTGATGATAATCTTCCAGAACATCGTTCAATAAAAGAAATGCACACATTTTCATTTGAAAAATACCATGTTTGGGGTGCCTCTGCAAGAATGCTTAGACAGATCAATGTTTTGCTTTCTGAGAAAAATTTGCTTTAAGATCTGCAGCACTATTTTAGTTTAATTTAAAAAGAGCTTATCCTGCCTGAAACTTTATGGCAGCACGTAAGCGTTCTGGAAGAAAGATACGCCTATTAAAAAAACAAAAACAAACATCTGCTGTTCCTGCATGGATTATTCTTAGAACCAACAAAACAGTAAGAACTAATCCTAAACGAAGAGCTTGGAGACAGACTGATGTGGAAGTGGGTTAGATGTCCCAGGATGTTGAACGTGTTTATACAATCAATTTAGGAAAAGTATTACTTTCTCCAGATAATCAGCGCGCTAAAAGAGCAGTAAACATGATCAAGGAATTTGCTAGACATCACATGAAGATAGAACAAGTTAAACTTGAAGAAGATGTAAGCCACTTACTTTGGTCCAGAGGCATTAGACACCCACCTAGAAAAATCAGAGTTCGAATGACAAAAACTGATGAGGGTTATGTTCTAGTATCAATATATGAAGGTGAAGAGGAATCAACAGAAAAAGAAGAGAAAAAAGCAGAACCAGAAAAAGTAGAACCAGAACCAAAACCAGCAGCTAAACCAGAACCAAAACCAGCAGCTAAACCAGAACCAAAACC
>JACATA010000007.1:28422-46383 GCA_013390375.1 Marine Group I thaumarchaeote | reverse complement strand
GCCCTAAACGAAGAAAAATGTATGATCAACATTTTTCTGAAAAATAGTGACAGTTATATAGAAAAAAAGAAATTTTTGTTAAAATTTAAGTAGATTTTTGAATATTTTACCATAATGAAGTTAGAAAAACCCTTCAACTCGGAACTACTCTACAATCATATCGTTCATTATTATATCGATAAAAAAGGTATCACAAAAGAGGATGCTAATAAAATTGCGCAAAAAGTAATTACAAGAGAACTTCAGCGTCATGTTTGTAAAGATAGTAGATGTGGTCACTTGTCTTATGACCACATTAAAAATCAAGATACGTGTATCATCATCGATTGTCCTTGTACAAAATTTGTTAAATAAGTGATTAAAATCCTATAATCTACTGAGGAATTACAATTTGGAATCAGTTGATAGGTTAGTTATGTTAGGAAAAAAACAACTTGATGATGGACATTACAATGAGGCATTAAACTCATTTGAACAAGCTATATTGCTTAATCAAAAAGATCCAGACCTGTGGAACTTAAAGGGCATTACATTAAGAAGTCTTGGTCGCTACGATGAAGCAATAGAATGCTTTAACAAATCATTGGAAATTGATCCTCGTGATAAGAACGCATCGTGATAAAATTACCAAAATTCAATAGATGCTATTCCAAAATAGTACCCAATGAAAATCAATGTGATGCTCCATCCACAAGAACCTAAAATTGTGTATGCAAGGAATTTTGCGAGTTTCATTTTAAGTAATCCTGCTGGTATAGAAACCATTTCTCTGAAAACTGGTATCATTCTTCCAAACAAAACTGCCTTATCACCATATTTTTGAAACCAACATTCCACCTTTGTTAATTTTTTTTCAGAAACTTTAACATATTTTAGGTATCTTAACAATGCAGTTCTACCTAATTTTAAGGCGATTAAATAAATTACAGTTGAGCCAATAGATGCGCCAAGCCCTCCTACAATTCCTAGTAAAATTAATTCCGGCAGCTCAAGACCATTTTGTGCTGCAATAAATCCAGCAGTTGGAAATACAGCCATTGTTGGTATTGGAGGGATTACTGTCTCAATTATCGCAGCGAGAAATACACCTGCATATAGGTAATCTGTTATTAACGCGGTTATGAATTCAATAAGAGATTCAAGGGGCATAAATTACTATCAAATCTATCAAATTTTGGCTTTGTTTATACTTTCTGAAGCTTTTGTCAACTATGAATCCAAGTTAGAATTTATTATTTCAATATATCATTAATTATCATTGAAGCGTGAACTGTCAAAAATGCTAGAGATAGCATCTAAATTATGTGAGGATGAAAAATATACTCAAGCACTAAAATATTATGAAAATATTTTACGAATTGAATCTGATAATGTTGCAGCTATTATTGATTATGGTGTTACTTTACAAAATTTAGGACTTCATAAACAAGCATTGGAGATGTATGATAGAGCCTTAACCATTCAACCAAAAAATCTGGACGCTCTAATTAACAAGGGTTCAGTGTTACATACACTACAAAAATATTCTGAAGCGATTTCTTGTTATAATATTGTTCAAAGTCTTGACAAGAAAAACACAATGGCTATTGCATACAAGGGTCTTTCTGTTGGGGAGATGGGCAACATTCCATCGGCCATAAAATATTTCAAAAAAGCTTTATCTATTGACAATGAATATGAATTAGCACAAATTAGCCTTGATACTGCAAAACGTATTATGAAGTCATATTAATGGCAATTTATGATGAAGCAATACTAATTTTCAGTATTATATTTTTCATATTTATCAAAAAATTCTTTGTGTCTCGATTCTTGATGCTTTTTTAAATCTACCATATTTTCAAACATTTCATGACATAGGTAACATTTTGGTTTATTTTCATCAATTAGCGGGAGAACCAAACTGGCATATTTTTGGTTATCCACTACTTATCTATTTACTTAAAAAATTAATCAATGTTATTTTTTTGTAAAAAGCAAATGGAGATAATCTCCAAAAGATGTTTTGCTTGAAGTGATCACACCAAATTTTTATGAATATTACATGAATTACTAGTGTAATTTTTTCAACACTACCAGTACAATAGATAGTATATAACGTAAATTTCATGGCACAAAGAACAAAAGCCCAACGTAGTGCATCTGCAAAGAAAGCAGCACGTACTAGAAAGAGAAACGCTGCAGCTAAGAAATCTAAGCGAACAGGAGCAGCAAGAAAAAGAAAAGGTTCTAAAGGTAAGAAACGCGGTGGCGTTAAGAAACGCGGCGGCGCTAAGAAGAAGAGAAAACGTTAGAACCTATTCATTTTTTTTAAAAAAAGTAAAAAGCCAGGATGTGTTAATTTTATAAAAACATTAACCCTATCGTCTGACGTATCCTCTTCCTGATCTAGTACTTGCTCTTTTTCTAGCCGCTTTTTTGTATGATCCTGCAGATGATCTGCTAACAGTTCCTCTACCAGATCTCATACTTGGTCTTTTTTTAGCTGCTTTAGGAGCCTTACCACTTGCTGCAATGTATCCTCTTCCGGAGCGTTTTACTCTACCAGATGCTCTGGCAGCCCTCATACCTGTTGCACGAGATTTGGATTTTTTTCCGCCACCTCGGCTAACAGTTCCTCTACCAGATCTCGTACTTGGTTTTGCTCTTCGCTTTTTTCCATATGATCCTGCAGATGATCTGCTAACAGTTCCTCTGCCAGATCTCATACTTGGTTTTACTCGCTTTTTTCCTCTGGAAGAACCAACTTTTGCGGTACTAGTTCCTCTGTTTACAGTTACTCTTACCATGATTATGCGGAATTGTTATGATTTTTAATACTTGCTATAAGTAGTAATTCGTTATTTTTTACGTATTTATTTACATACAATTCATGTAAAACATGCTGGAAAAACTAATTGGCGAATCAAAGGTATTAGAGCGTGCGATTGCTGGGGAGGAGTTAGGCATGCAAGACGGAATAGAATTAATGAAAGATGATAATCTCTATATGATTGGGGCTGTTGCTGATGCAACACGGCAAAAACTTGTTGGCAATAAAGTCACTTTTACTGCATCATCATATCTGAATTACACTAATGTTTGTGCTGCCAGTTGTCAAATATGTGCATTTTATAGAAAGGAAAATGATAATGATGCGTATACATTAACACCAGAACAAATTGAGGGCAGGGTATCAGCTGCAAAGATGATGGGTGCTACTGAAATGCACATTGTTGGCGGATTTCATCCAAAACTTTCACTGGATTATTATGAATCCATGATGAAGATCATCAAAAAAAATCACCCTGAATTAAAAATTAAGGCGTTTACTGCAGCAGAAATTTTCTTCTTTGCTAAATTAACAAAAAATTCTGTAAAGGAAGTATTATCTAGATTAAAGAATTCTGGACTTGATTCATTACCTGGTGGAGGTGCAGAGTTGTTCCACACAGAAATTAGAGAAAAAATTGCACGTGGAAAATGTAGTGGCCAAGAATGGTTGGATACTATGGAACAGGCTCATAATCTTGGCATTAAGAGTAATGCTACAATGCTATATGGACACATTGAGAAGCCAGAGCATATTGTTGATCATTTATTAAAGATTAGAAATTTGCAGAAAAAAACAGGCGGATTCTTAACGTTAATTCCGCTTAAATTTAGTTTGGAAAATACTGAACTTGAACAAAAGAGTATGCTAACTCAGGAGTGTTCATCAATTTATGATTTGAAAGTAATTGCATTATCACGATTAATGTTGTCTGGTTTTTTAAACAACATTTCAGTTTATTGGGTTGCAGATGGAAAAAAGCTTGCACAGGTTGCATTATCACATGGTGGAAATGATCTTGTGGGCACGGCATTTTCTGAAGAGGTGTACCGTGCCGCGGGAAAACCGACCAACTCATCACTTTTGGATCTTGTAAATCTTGTCAAAGAAATCAAAAGGGAACCAGCACAACGCGACACATTTTTTAACATACTTAGAACATTTTGATTTCATTCTAATGGTTTTTTTTCAATCTTTTTAGCACCACCCTTACGTTTTCGTCTTGCGCCAAAACTAATTAATATTAATAAAAATCCAATTCCGATTAATATTCCTGACAATGTGTGATAATCAGAATTTTCACGTTCAGCAAACAGCAAATTTATTTTTTCCTCCTCAGTCATACCAGCTTTACCAATTGGGGTGGTTTCTGTAAGATACCATGAAATGGTAATACCTACAATAATCATCATCACACCACCAACCATCATTTTTTTATCAATTAGCAAACTGATTCTTGTTCAGTATACCTATAATATAATTTAGTAAAAATTATTTGTATAAATCAAATTCAGGTTTTCGTTTTTGAATTTTTACTTCTTTAATTATGGCCTGTATTACTTCTGGGTGATTATATGTAAGATGTCGCATAAACTTAGTAGAGATTTCATTTCTTGCAATGTCATCCAACAGCAAAGAATCTTCACGTGTTAGATCTGCTATGAATGAATTACATTCATCACAGAGTTCAAAATCAAGAAATAATTTCATGCACACAATAATTTGAGATTATTAATAAGTATCTCGATTGAAATGATCTTGTAAATAATCACTTGGTTAAATCTTCATCAACTATAGATAGCAGCCCAGCAAAATCATAGATCGAGATATTTTGATCATCATATTTTGATTTCAATAATGTTTAAACAGAGATTTTCGATATAAAGCGCGCGAATAAATCGTCTATTTTTATTGCATGAAAAGTTATGCAAATTTTAGATTAAACTTTTGAACTAGATTTTTTTGTATAGCCATTTCAAAAAATTTTCTGATAGATTTTTCCCCGCTTTCACCCATGTTAACAGTCACATCATTTACATACATTTTCACAAATTTCTCAATCAAATCTCTTGGCTTTCCTCTTCCATATTCCATTGCATATTCTAATGCATCATCAGCATGTTTTAGACCAAATTGAATAGATTCTTGCAAGAATTTATCAAATTTTCTTATGGTTTCCAAACCAAAACTGTCTTTCATAACATTGATTCCCAAAGGAACTGGAAGCCCATCTGTAGTTTTATCCCACCATTCACCAACATCCAAAATTTTGATAATACCTTCCTGCGAATATGATAATTGTGTTTCGTGTATGACTAATCCAGCATCTACTTTTCCATCTTTTACCGCTATTGGTATATCACTGAAATTCATTTCAAGATAATCAAACTTTCCAATCATTAATTGTAAAAGTAAAAATGCTGATGTCATCTTTCCTGGAATTGCAATTTTTGCTTTCTGCAATTCTTCAATTGTCATTTCTTTTGTTGCAGTTACAATCGGACCATAACCAATTCCAAAACTTCCACCGCTTCGTAAAATAGTATAATCCGGTATATGTGCACAGGCATGAACTGAAACAGCTGTTACATCCAGTTCAGGTGATTTTGCCTTACGGTTAAGATTTTCAATATCTTTGATCACGTGTGTAACTGTAAAAGATGGTGAAGTTACTTTTCCGGAAAACATACCATAAAACATGAAGGCGTCATCCGCATCTGGAGTATGACCGACAGAAATTTCCATTATTTATTACACAAAATTGAATATAAATAATATTCAGTTAGTATTCTGATATGGATAAATGGTTTAAGTGCGAAAAGTGTGGAGAGATGATAGAGCGTGATAAAGAAAAAACGCATAAGATTTTTTGTTATACTTGGATTAACGAAAAATGATCTAAGGAATTTTTTCTCATAAGATTTAATACCAGTTTATCGAGGATTATCGCCATATGGTAAAATACAAATCAACGGAACAAGTACTCAAAATAATTAAGGATAAGAGTCATATCCGTAATTTTGGTGTGATTGCTCACGTAGATCATGGCAAAACAACTATGAGTGATAGTCTTTTAGCACACTCTGGAATAATTTCACCATCTTCAGCTGGTACAGCACTTGCATTAGATTACATGAAGCAAGAACAGGAGAGAGGAATTACTATTGTTCAGGCTAATATTACCTTGCATTACAAACAAGATGATGAAGAATATGTCATTAATATGATTGATACGCCTGGCCATATTGATTTTTCTGGTAGGGTAATTCGTAGTCTTCGTGCAATAGACGGTGCAGTTGTAGTCTGTGATGCAGTAGAAGGAATAATGACACAAACTGAGACTGTGACAAGAATGGCATTAGAGGAAAGAGTCAAACCTGTTTTGTATATTAATAAGATTGATCGTTTGATAAAAGAACTCAGACTTGAACCAGAAGAAATGCAAGAAAAACTTGCAAGTGTAGTATCTAACTTTAATTCATTAATTGATACATATGCTGAGCCTGAATATAGGGAGAAATGGAAAGTTTCAATTCAAGATGGCAGTGTATCATTTGGTTCTGCAAAGGACAAATGGGGAATTAATATTGATATTATGAATAAAAAAGGTGTTTCATTCAAGGATGTTTTTACTGCATATTCAGATGATGGAAATGTAGAAGCATTGGCAGAAAAAGTACCACTTGCAGCGGCAATCTTGGGAATGGTTGTCAAACATCATCCACCACCACATGTTGCACAAAAATACAGAGTGCCAAAGATTTGGAAAGGTGACCTTGATTCTGATATTGGAAAAGCAATTCTGAATTGTGATGAAAACGGGCCCGCTGTAATGATGATTGTTAACATGCAAATCGATCCTGCCGCTGGCCCTGTGGCAATTGGAAGATTATTTTCTGGCACACTAAAAGACGGTCAGTCTGTTCATCTAATTGATACCCATCGCGAAGGAAGAATTCAATCTGTTAATTTCTTTATGGGAAATCAAAGGGAGATGGTGGGTGAACTTTCTGCTGGAAACATACCCGCACTTCTTGGTTTAGGTGAGGCTAGAGCTGGACAAACTTTGTCAACAGTTAAGGGAATACAAGTATTTGAAACCATCAAATATGTTTCAGAACCAGTTGTCCAGATGGCTATAGAACCAAAACACCCTAAGGATCTTCCAAGGTTGATTGAAATTCTTAGACGATTAACAATCGAAGACCCAAATCTGGTTATTAAAATTAATGAAGAAAGTGGAGAAACCATCATGTCTGGAATGGGCGTACTACATCTTGATATTGCAACAAATCAAATTAAGGAATCTGGTCTCGAACTCATAACATCCGAACCCTTGATAAACTATCGAGAAACAGTATCACAACCTACTGAACCAATAATGGCAAAATCTCCAAACAGACACAACAAGATCTTTATGAGAGTTGAACCATTAGAACCAGAAATTGCTGAGATGTGTAGAACTGGAGAATTAGGTGAGATGAAAGATAAAAAAGAAATGACAAAAATACTTCGTGAGCACGGTTGGGATGCTGATGTTGCTAAGAAAGTAATGAGGTTTGATTCTCGTGGAAATATAATGATTAATGGAACAAAAGGTGTTCAGTTTATAGACGAATCATCTGATTCTATACTTTCTGGATTTGATGATGTGATGAAAGAAGGTCCACTTGCTAGAGAACAAATGAGAGATTGCAAGTTTATTTTTACTCATTTTGTACCACACGAAGATACTGCACATAGAGGTCTCTCACAACTGGGACCTGCATCCAGGAGAGCATGTCTTGGAAGCACATTACTGGCCAATCCGGTAATACTAGAACCAATACTTGGAATTGAAGTGAGAGTTCCACAGGATCTGGTTGGAAATGTTGCAAGTGTTCTTTCTGGTAAACGTGGTAAGGTTCTTGACATGCAGCAAAAGGGAATTCTTAGTATTGTTATAGGAGAGGTTCCTGCCTCTGAAACATTTGACCTTTCTCAGGTAATGCGTGGTCAAACAGCTGGAAAGGCAATCTGGAATACTTTCTTTAAATCATGGTCACCAATTCCAAAATCACTTGTTGGCGAACTAGTACCAGAGATTAGAAAAAGAAAAGGCTTGAGTCCCGAACCTCCAAAAGCTAACGAATTTATCGATAAAGAGTAAAAATAGAATTCTTAATCTAACTAATTTTTGTTAATCATCTTTTTTAGTAGATCATTAAACTCTAATTCTGATAATGGAGGGATTTTCATTATATCCATGTTTTCTTTTACATGAGACTCTGACTTGTGACCAATCAAAGGAGCAGTTATTCCAGGAGTAGACCTAACAAACTGTAATAGACGAACAGATACACTAGAATTTCCAAATTCTGGGATAATATTTGCTGTTAATAATTTACCCTGCATTAATGGCACGCTTGTAAATACACCAAGATTAAATTTCTGTGCAGCCTCTAGTGCAGAAACAGTTTTTCCATCTACGCCATGATTTTTTATCATGTATGCCTGATCTAACATCAGGTTAAATGGTAATTGTATAAACCGAAATCCATGTTCATTTCCTCCTGCTTGTATGGCAAGATCCATTACTTCTGCTAACTCCAAAAATAAAGGATTTTCCGGGGTTGTCCTAAAGCATTCCCATGTTGCCATACCATAGAATCTAATCTTTCCGTCTTTTCGCTTTTTTTCATAAAAATCAAACACTTCTTTGAGATTTTTTAAAAATTGATCTCTAGGAAGATGGGTTTGCCCTTCCACAGAATTGTGCAGATACATAAGATCAATACATTCCAATCCAAGATTTTTCAGACTTCTTTCCAGTTGGTCATTCAGATATGGCAAAGTCATGCAATGATATCCTGGCGAAATATCACCTTCGTTTACAATTCCAGTTTTGCCATATTCTCGCATTACATATTGCATTAGATCCTCCTGAATATCGCCATCATTTGTAACATATCCATTTTTTGTGCTAACAAAAATCTCTTCTCTAGAAATATCATTATTATTAATTAATTGTGATATCGCATTTCTCATAGAGCGTTCCGCTTTTTGGGCACGATAATTGATTGCAGTATCTATGACATTGATTCCACCAAGAACCGATTTTTTAATGGCTTCCTCAACTAGTTTATCTGTTTCAGTATCTGGATTTCCAAGATAAGTACCGACACCCACATTCGATAACGTAAGATTGTGAATGTTTTTGTAATTTTGTTGTGAAGCTACTTGTTGCCTATCTGCAAACTTTTTTGTTCCTTCAGGTGTAGCATATCCAGTAATCATTTTAATTTAAATACACTGTGAAAAAAATTCTCATATGAAGGTTGTTGTAATCTCCGCAAGCCCAAGAAAAATTGGTAAAACTCAGACTATCATGAAATATGTGGCTGAATACATATTAGATAATGATGCAGGAATATCTCCCTTAGAAGTAAAATTCATCAACCTTTCAGAAGGCGGAATTGATTACTATACTGGTGATGGAACATTTAGTGATACTACTAAACAGGCAATCAAGAATATTACTGAAGCCGATGTCTGGATTCTTGGAACGCCAATTTATAACTCATTTTTTAGCTCAGCATTGAAAAATCTGTTTGAGTACATTGATTACAAAAAAACAGCAGGAAAAACAGCTGGACTAGTTATTGTCGCATCTGGCAATAGTGGTTTTGCGGATGTTCAGACTCTGCTAACTCAGCTAATGTCTTATTTCAATGTCATCACAAATCCAAGGGCTGTATTTGTTACAGCTGATACAGTACATAATGGTGAAATAATCAAGAAAGATGTGAATTCTAGACTAAATCAACTAGTAGACGAAACTTTAACATTAGCACGAAAAGTTTCTAGCAGCTAATTATCATAACCTTCTTCGTGCAATGTAGTCATAATATATGCAATTTCACTAACAAAGCTTTCTTCACCTGTAGTAAATGCATACTTGTGAGCATCGTTCCAAAATTCATTAGATTCCGTTGGCATCATTTCAGTGATTATCAAAATTATATTATAATACCAAGTTTGCCTCTTTTGCTTTACCTAAATGCTCAAAAAATTTGATCCTTTACGTCTGCTTATAGTCAATTAATCGAATTTCAGTCAATCAACGGTTTACACATATTGAATAATCATCTTTTTAGTCATTTTATTATATAATTAATCATGAAGGCAAGATTTTCAACAAAATGTAGTGTTTGTGATGCAATTATACAAAAAGGAAAAGAAATTGTGAAAAATGAAGATGAGAATTGGGTACACAAGCATTGTGCAAACGAAATATTAGAAATGCCATAATTTTGGTTGTCGTTAAATCGTATATAGTCCCAATCTGTTAATTTTGCTATTGTTTAAAATAAATCCAATGGAGATGATTCTATGGACATTTAGAAGAAATGAGAATGACGTTGTGAATCTTTACAATACATTATCTCCAGTAATGCAATTAGCTACCGGTGGTAATATGCTAAATTTTGGATATTGGCATAAAGAAGACATATCACCCGTTAACGCACAGAATAGATTATGTAATAAGATTGGAAAACTTGCAGAATTAGAATCTGCAAGTTCGTTACTTGACATTGGAAGTGGTTTGTCTGCACCAGCAACAGTATGGACTAAGTTATATCCAGATGTTAATATTTCATGTCTAAATATTAATTATATTCAGTTACAATTTGCAAAAAAAATCGTTGAGAAAACAACACCATATTCTATGATTAATGAAATCAATTCTACATCCACAATGTTACCGTTTTCAACAAACTCACTGGAAAGAGTAATTGCACTTGAATCTGCACAACATTTTAAGCCATTTCATGATTTTATTTCTGAATCGTATCGTGTTCTAAAAAAAGATGGCATTCTTACATTCGCAATACCTGTAATTAAGAAGAATTCAAGCATAAAAAAACTTGGAATTTTAGCGTTAACTTGGTCATCAGAACATTATAAGCAGGATTTTGTAATCTCAAAAACAACCAAAAAATTTAAAATAATTAAAAAAATCGAAATCGGTCACGATGTTTTTGAACCATTATCTAATTATTACATTAAAAATAGACGCAGATTAAGAAATAACATATTAACACAATATCCATCATATGTCGAAAATTTATTATTCAAATCGTTATTGAAAATGAAAAAAGCATCACATGAAAAATTGATTGATTATTTACTAATAAAATGTATAAAAGTAAATTAGGTTATTCAATTATATTAGTCTAATTTTTGTGTTGTACCATGAATCAAACTAAAGATGAACAACTACTCAATATGGTTGAAAATATTTTAGCACTAAATACTGCAATGCGATTTGCTTCAATTCTTGATTTAAAAGGAAACATAATTGAAGGAATTATGAAAGATCGTAAAACCTCATTGGAGTCTCAAAAACAACAGGAAAAATTTTGTAAGGATGCTGCTAAGGCACGAAAAATGCGTGAAGCATATGATAAGAAACTTGGTAAGGTTCGTTATGTACACACAGAAAGAGAAAATGTCACTCAAATCACTGTGTATATTAAAAAATATACTATTTTTATTACAATGGAACCAGAATTATCTGTTAATAAAAAATTACAAATTGTAACAAAAATTAAAAAAATGTCTACACACCTTTGATATTAATCATAAACCAATAAATCATCATACTTCAAGTTGATAATAACATGGTAAAAAAACCATTAAAAATTCTAGTTGATGAAATGGATGATGGGATGGATGAAAAATTGAAGGAAATTGGCTTTGATGCTTATAGTGTGAAAAAATTGCGGGCGGATGGATTAAAACTTCATGCTGACTATTCTCTAATTAAATATGCCAAGGAAAACAATATGATTTTGATAACTCGTGATAAAGAAAATGGTATAGCATGCAAAGAAAACGCAATTCCATGTATTCTGCTTGATAGGGAAGAAATTTTTAAAATCGTTTTAAATAAGTTGAATCAGTTTTGATTTATTTATGATTGCTTGGATTTGAATTTATTATGTTTTAGTGTCTAGTGGGTAGCCATCGTCTTTTTTTTGTATTTTTTTTGCAATGATTATTGGTGTTAATAGAAGAATTGGTATTGTAATACCAACAAAAAGTGTTTGAAGTTGCGTAAGTATAACAGTAAATGTAACTGCGCTAGAAGAGCCTATAAAAATAGCAAAAAATGTACCTACACACGTGGGGCACGCAACAAACAGACCAGTTGTTGCACCAACACTTGTCAAGCCACCACTTTTTCTTGTAATTGATATAGCTTTTACTGCAAGTGCTGTGTTAAGACCAACAAGATATGAAACAGTGAGAACAAGTACCAAGTTTATTGGGATGATTTGTAGACCAACATGCTCTGTCAGATACACAATGATTGTGGGCATATACCCAGGATCTCCACAGCATGCGTTCATGTGTGCTGAGGGAACAATTGCATCATAATGATATGAAAATATGATATCAGGTTGGTATACAATTAGTCCGGCTGTTAATGAAAAAAACATGCCATATACAATGAATGTGACAATAAAGATTTTTCTTGATTTAACATCCATAGTAGTTTTGGCAATAATTGATAACACCCCATGATCATTTTCTATAACTTTTCGTTGGTGGTAACGATAAATACCATATCCAATTGCGCCAAATGACATAAACAAAATTATATAGAATCCAATTGCAAGTCTTTCAATAGATTGTAGGGAATCTGCAGTTATTGAAAAATCACTTATGCTTGAATATATTATAAATATTGTTCCAATTACAGCGAAGCCAATAATTATAAATGCTCTGTCATTGGTTTTTGTTTTCGTATTATATTTTTTCATCTTCCAACAAAAATTTTTACAAACCCAAATTTATGCTTATTAGAAAGCCATTTCTTTCTGAAATAGGGATTTACAGCTTGAAAATTAATGACGTACAGGAGGAGGATTATGAAATAGTAAAAATCACTCATATCGGTTTTGTTGATGAATATGGTATTGAGGGATTACTTTTGTTAAAAGCTGATGATGGAAAAGAATTTCATATGCATGCGTTTTCAGGTGAGGTGGCTAGGCACATATCTAACTTTCAATCTGACGGTCAATCGGTTCCTACTATTTACAAGATGCTTGAAGAAATTTGTGAAGAAAATGAAATATTCCTTGTTAAGGTGAAAATCTATGAAAATGGCCAAGCACTTAGAGCAAATCTTTACTTTACTGGTAAAACAGATTTAGTACTAAGAAATTATCGGGCATCTGATGCAATTGCACTTGCAGTATTTTACAAAATACCAATATTGGTTAGGAAAAATTTGTTACAGGAAACGATGAAAGCCTAAGTAACAATTTTACTTAAAACATCTTCTTCGTATGCTTTTTTAATCTCCATGGCAATTCTACGCCCAACACCAAAGGTTTGACCGTATTGATATTTTGTATAAGGGCTAGTTGTTGCAAGGATAGGATTTCCTGGTACTCTAAGTGATACATCATAAACGATCATCTTCAAGTCTTTTGTGATAACACTCTGGAGAGAAAACGGACCAATTATTCCAGGCGGATATTCTCTTTTTACAGCTGACACAAACTTGTCACCCATCGAAATTACTTTTTCAAGTAAAGATTCACGAATGCTAGCTGGAGTGTGACCAACTTCAATGTTTTGTAAAGTAATATTCATCTCAAGTTGTTGTTTTGCTGGTAATGCATTGAAATCATGCAGGTTTGTTTGAAGCCTTCTTTCTATTCCAATAAAATCAACATTTTCAGAGATAGGTGTGTAAAAATAGTTAAAATTAAGATATGTACCAATAGCAAGCTCCTCAATTGTGGCATTCTGTAGGCCACTTTTTGAAATAATACCCTGCTTTATTTTTTCCTCTGATTTTTTTTTATAATCAGAAAATGATGATACGTTAAAAAATGCTCTTTCTAACTTTCGCTTTTTTTCTTGAACCTTAACAATTGAAGGTTTGTTGATATCTCTTGGATTTTTGAAAATTTTTGGATGTTTGATTCCAGCTTTTTCTAGCAAATAGTATTGATTCTTTTTATTACTTCTTTCCTCGGCTTGAAATAACGATCTATTTCCAAATATTGGTACTTTCAGTGTGTTTTCAATTGTTTTGTATCCAAGATATGCTGTCAATGAACGGTGAGGAACTATGATTGTGTTAGTATCTCTCAGCATTTTTTGATTTTTTGCTATTGATATCTCGTTAAATTTTTTAAAAATTATAATTTCATCAGCAATCCTGCTAAATCGTTGATAAGGTGTCTCTCTACCTTTTTGGCAAAAGACAATTGTTTCTAAACCTTCATCTTTTGCACCATCCATAACTTCTAATGCTGAATGGCTTCCTAACACTCCAATTCTTAGACCAGTGTAATCATTTACAATCTTTTGAATCTCTGATCTTTTAATCATATTTTGTTGAAACTATAACCGTAATATGAAGTTGAGCATATTTTTAACCAGCAAGATTTCTAAAATATTAAGATGAGTATAGAAATGATTCTTGTTGGAATAATTTTATTTTCAGGTATGGCTGCTGCTGGAGTAAAAATTTGGCTTAACAAACGTAAAGAGAAAGAAAATGATATGCTTGATTCAAATATTTAATTGATTATCACACATTCATTAAAATTATCTAAAGTTTTAGTAAATGTATGAAATTAGTAGTTGGAATTACTGGTAGTACTGGAGTTATTTATGGAATTAGATTACTTGAAATACTTAAGCGTTTAAACATTGAAACTCATTTGATAATGTCTGAATGGGCTCAAAAATGCATTTTAATGGAAACTGATCATGATCTTAATTATGTAAAATCTCTTGCCACAGAAAATTCTAATGAAGAAAATATGGCAGCAAGTATTTCAAGTGGAACTCATAAGACTGATGGAATGATAGTGATTCCATGTAGTATGAAAACATTATCTAGTGTTGCAAATGGTTATGATGAGACATTGGTTGCACGTGTAGCTGGTGTGACATTAAAAGAGTCACGTAAATTAATTCTTGTTGTACGTGAAACACCATTAACTGCTATTAACTTAGAAAACATGTTAAAATTAGCACGTCTAGGTGTTATAATACTGCCTCCGGTTACAGAATTTTATACAAAACCAAAAGGGATTGATGATTTGGTAAATCATATTGTTGGTAAATGTTTAGATCAGTTTGACATTGAACATGATCTTTTTACTAGATGGGGTTCAAAAAATTAAAATTGTATAGTTAAGAAGTTTCGTTATTCTTTTTTTCTTTGAAGTCTTTCAATTCATTATCGCCTTCAATTTCACCCTTTCTATATTCAGATTTTGCCTTACCAAACGTCTTTGCAAGCTGAGGGATTTTTGCGGCACCAAAGATTAAGACACCAATTACAACCACAAGTATTACCAGTTCCATTCCACCAAGCATTTGATCTCATTTACTAAATTACAGATTTAAGTCTTCAGTGTTTGTTTTTCTTTACGCTCTACTAGAATCATGCCTGCTATATACAATCCAATCATTGGACCAGCTATAAACCACATTGTTACTCCACTACCATCAGGGGTTACTAGTGCGCCAAAAATTACAATGGCAATAATTGCATATCGTATGTTTTTTCGCCAAAATTTTGCATCAGTCATACCAGCCTGACTAAAAGCATACATTATCACCGGTAATTGAAATGATAATCCAAATGCTAATAGAAATTGTAATACAAATGTAACAAAGTCCATTATATTCAGAAATGTAACAAGACCTGAGGATGCACCATATTTGTACAAAAAGTCTAGCATGAATGGTATTACAACAAAATATGCAAAGAGGCAGCCAGAAATAAAGAGACCCATGATAGGAGCAGTAATTGTCCTTCCAATGTTTATCTCATTTTCCTTTAATGCAGGTTTTAGAAAGCCTACAATTTCTCTAATAATTACTGGCGTACCGGCAACAAGACCAACTAGTGCAGCAATATAGATTTGTGAAAAAAATGCTTGGCCCGGTGCAGTTTGTATTAATTGTACACCTTCTGGTACCAAATTAATCTTGAAATAGTTAGTAAGTTGTGCAGCAATATTATCAAGAGGTTCTGGAGTAGGGTAATAGAGTATAATCTCGTTGTAAGTCATAGTTTCAATATGAAATGTCATCAGAAATACAGCAATGATACCAACGACAATGACTACTCGTAAAACTCGTGTTCTAAGTTCGTTTAAATGTTCATAAATTCCATCTAGCTCTGACATCTATGTTTCATGTATGTTTTTCATTATTAATCATTTACCAGGAATAGGGAGAAGTTTAGAATTAGGATAGCTCCACTCATTTAGCTCATCTTGTGTAACATCTGCTAATTCAATTGATATGTCAGATTCAATGTTAAATTTTGCATCAAATTCTTCTGCTAATTCTCCAATCTCCTTACCAGTATAGATCTCTTTTGAATTTTTTAGGAATATTCTTTCTCCCTTATCAATTTCTTCACCACCAAATCGCTCTTTAAGAAATTTTGTAATACCAGGCAATTCATTTCTATCAATATTATTGTGGTAATAGACAATTCCATTTACTGCTTCGTAACCAAACGGTGTTCCATTACGGTATAAAAATATGCCAATGAATATTGCATCATTCTCAGGTTTTCTTATACCTTTAATTTCCCAATTAAGAATTTTATCTGGATTGTGCGTTAATTTTTTAACTTCATCACTGGTCAGTTTCCAATATCTAAATCGAACCATGTTAAACCAATTTCATATCAACCGTTACTAATACATTTTTGTTGATACATAGGTTCAAAAACTTGTTATTGAATATTTCAGTCATGGCATCAAAGAAACAAAGGAAGGCTAGACAGTATAAAAGAAAAAAAGGTAGGGCTAGAAGCCGTTCGACATGATGTTTTATTACGCCAGTACACATATTACGTTTTGACTTGAAGTTTTATCATGTCAACGTATGTCGTACATGTGATAATCGAAAATAAGCCCAATATCAGTGATCCAGAGGGCGATACAATTCTGAATGATTTAGTTCTAAAAGGTAATAATTCATCGGTAAAAAAAATTCGTGCTGGAAAAATACTAAAATTTACGGTAGAAGCAAGTGACAAAAAAAAGGCAGAAAAAATTGTTGAAAAGATTTGCCAGGAATTAAGGATCTTTAATCCGCTTGTAAGCAAAGTTGTAATCGAGGCTAAAACAAACTAGTTTTTCTGAATATTTTTTATTGTTTTATCAACCAATAATTTATCCCTAAGAAATCCAGTTAAATCAGTCTGTGTTATAATACCAACTAACTTGTTATCATCTAGAATAACTAATCTTCGTATATTGTTATTAAGCATCTTTTGAATAGCATCCTCAAGTTCTGTTTCTGGTTTCACCCATCTGAAGTTACTCGACATTATTTCAGAAATAATAACAGCAGATGCCTTTTTGTCATTTGCTGCTAGTCTTTTAACAAAGTCACTTTCAGACAAGACACCAACTGGAACATTGTTTTTCATTATTACTAGAAAACTAATATCCTTCTCGGAAATCAGACGTGCAGCGTCTAAAACAGTTTTATCATGTTCGATTGTAATAACATTTTTTTCCATTATATCTCTAATTTGTGCCATATCGTGCTTGCTGTTTCCCAAAATAAAAACATGGTTATGTGTATCAATTTTATATGTGAAATTATTAGCAGAATTGTGAAAGTCGGGGTAATAGTTTTTCCTGGCAGTAATTGTGACCGTGATATGTTCCATGTTTTAACTGATGTTTTTCATCTGAACACACAATATTTTTGGCATGAGAAGGGCTTACCGCATGATATTGACGCTGTTGTTCTACCTGGTGGATTTTCGTATGGCGATAGATTACGTGCTGGTGTAATCGCGGCAAACAGTCCAGTAATTGACGATGTTAAAAAATTGGCTAATAAAGGAATTCCAATTTTAGGAGTTTGTAATGGATTTCAAATCTTGGTTGAATCTAATTTGTTGCCAGGCGTTTTACTAAAAAATGACTCACTAAATTTTATGTGTCAATGGACAAATTTAATTGTAAAAAATAACAAAACCCCATTTACAAACAAACTACAACTGAATCAAAAAATACCAATACCAATTGCAAATGGTGAGGGACGATATTATGCTGACGTCCAATTAATGCATGATCTAAAAAAGCATAATC
>JACATA010000007.1:0-28412 GCA_013390375.1 Marine Group I thaumarchaeote | reverse complement strand
CCAATTAATGCATGATTTAAACAAGCATAATCAAATTGTTTTTACATATGAAAATTATGTTAATGGTTCTCTACAACAAATTGCTGGTATATGTAATGAGGATGGCAATATTGTAGGAATGATGCCACATCCTGAGCGTGCTGCTGAAGGAGTGATCAACCCACTAGATAACAAGCCCTCATCATTAATTTTTGAATCATTGATACATACAATTGGAGTAAAAAATTGAGTTTACAAAAACACGAAACTAAGTACGTTAAAGATACAATTAAAAGAAAATTAACAAAGACTGAATTACAAATTGTTGCTGCAGAATGGTCAGAACATTGTTCATACAAATCTTCAAAGAAACACCTGAAGATGCTTCCAACTACAGGTCCAAATGTAATACTTGAAAAAGGATATGATTCTGGCGTTTTAGATGTTGGTGATAGTTATGTTGTAACTGTACACATTGAAAGCCATAATCATCCATCTGCGGTGGAGCCATTTGGAGGAGCAGCAACAGGTGTAGGTGGTGTTATTCGTGATATTTTGTCGACTGGAACCCGTCCCATTGCAATACTTGACGGATTACGTTTTGGGAATATTGAAAATGATGCCCATGCACGCTGGCTTTTTAAAAATGTGGTTTCTGGAATAGCTGATTATGGAAATTGTTTAGGTATTCCAACTATTGGTGGTGAAGTTGAATTTGATGACTGTTACAAAAATTATGCTTTGGTTGATGTTGCTGCAATTGGATATGGAAAAAAAGATAGGCTAATAAAAAATCATGCCAACAAAGGAGATTTGGTTGTTCTTATAGGTGGTCCTACAGGTCGTGATGGAATAGGAGGCTCACAATTTGCTTCTAATTCATTGGAAAGTGAAGATAGATCAGCAGTGCAAATTCCTGATCCTTTCATTGAAAAATTAATTATAGAAACAATTCTTGAAGCAAGAAATGAAAAATGCATTAATGCAATGAAAGATTTGGGTGGCGGTGGATTGTCATGTGCAATTTCTGAGACTGCTGAAAGCTTAGGAATTGGAATTGAATTAGATGTTGACAGTGTTCATACTAGAGAGTCTGGATTATCACCAGACGAAATAATGATTTCTGAATCACAGGAAAGGATGTTAATAATTACATGTAAGGAAAAATTGTCAAAACTGAAGCAAATCTGTGATAAATTTGGAGTAACTTGCTCAACAATTGGTCACGTTAAAGATGATAAAATGATGCATGTGAAAAAGGGTAAAAACACACTTGCATTACTTCCCGCAGAATTTGTTGCTCGTGCACCGTTACTTGATAGAAAAAAAACCAAACCAAAATATCTGAAGCAGATCAAAAAAGAAAATAAAGCAAAAAAAACCTTGGATTATTCAAAAACAATTCTAAAATTACTGTCCAGTCCAAATATTTCAAGCAAACATTGGGTTTTTCGTCAATATGATCATGAAGTTGGGATTAGAACTGTTGTAAAGCCAGGTTTTGATGCTTCTGTTTTAAGATTAGATAATGGAAAATTTCTTTCAACAAAAATTGATGGTAATCCAAAACATTGTTATCTTGATCCTAGACAGGGTGCAATTGGTTGCTTTGAGGAGGCATGTAGAAATGTTGTTTGTACAGGAGCAAATCCAATTGGAATGGTTGATCATCTTCAATTTGGTAATCCAGAGGATCCAGAAATATTTTGGACGTTTATGGAATCACTTGAAGGATTAACTGAATACGCAAAATTTCTCAGGATACCATGTGTTGGAGGCAAAGTGAGTTTTTATAACGAAACTCCTTTAGGTCCAATTAAACCGACTCCACTTATTGGTGTTTTAGGAATTATAGATAAAACTCCATTTTTGCCAGTCCCACCAAATAACGGGGATTATTTGATAATTATTGGAAAGACAAGGGATGAACTTGGCGGTTCTGAATATTTTGAATACATTCATAAATTTATTGGTGGAATTTGTCCAAGTGTTGATTTTAAAGATTCAAAAATTAACATGCTTGCAGTATTATCATTAATAAAAAATAAACTAGTAAAATCAGTACATGATTGCTCAAAAGGCGGATTTGCAATAGCGGTATCAGAACTTTCAATTTTTGGGAACATTGGATGTAATATTGATATTAATAATATGCCATTTGTAAAAAATCTTAGTTCCGAAAAAATATTATTCTCAGAAAGTCATTCTCGTTATTTGTTGGTAATTGATCAAAAAAATATAATACGCGTAAAACAATTTCTTTCTAAGAAAAAAATCTCGTTTGCTGTTTTAGGAAAATTTTCTGGCGATCAGATCAACATTACGTATAAATCAAAAAACCTGGTTAAAATCATTGTTGATATACTGCGAAAAAGATATTTCAATGGGTTAGAGGATTTGTTGAAACATGGTTAAAGAAAATTGCGGCGTTGTAGGAATTTTTAGTTTGGATGGAATTAACGTAATTCCTATGCTTATTGATTCATTGCGTGCATTGCAACATAGAGGTCAAGAGGCTTGGGGTATTGCCGTACCTAAAAGATTACCATTAAAAAAATTAGGGCTTGTTTCGGCGGCTGCCTCTGAATTTAAGAAAATCTCTGAAGAATATTCATCATTTGCTGCGATTGGTCATGTTAGATACTCTACTATTGGTAAAAGCAATTTGGAAAACGCTCAGCCACTAAAAGTTAAGGATCTATGTATTGCCCATAATGGGACAATTTCTAATGTAGAAGAACTTTCCAACATGGTTGGTGGATGCTCATTTACACCACAACACGCAAGTGACACTCTAATTGTCGCACAACGTTTAGTTTCTCTAATATCTGAGAAGGGAAAACTTAGCAAGGCACTATCAATTTTAAAAAATGAAATGGTGGGATCTTATTGTTTTACTTTTCTTTCTGACGATTCTTCTGTTTTTGCAGCACGTGATCCAAAGGGCTTCAGACCTATGGTTATGGGAAAAAAAGAAGACGGTAAAACACATATTGTTGCATCAGAATCGTCAGCGCTGTCTGCTATTGGTGCTAAGTTAGAACGAGATGTCACACCTGGTGAGCTTATTAAATTAAGTAAAAATGGTGTTGAAACTGAAATGTTTTCAACTGATACGTCTAGAGCTCATTGTTCTTTTGAGTTTACATATTTTGCACATCCCTCAAGCAAAATGGAGGGTTCTAACATATACGTAGCAAGAAAAAACATTGGTAGATTTCTTGCAAAAAAATTTCCGTTCAAAGAGGCGGATTTGGTTATTCCTGTTCCTGATTCAGCCAGACCAGCTGCATTAGGTTATGCACAAGAGCTTGGGATTCCTTTTGACGAAGGATTGTTAAAAGATCGTTATAGCAAAAAGGGTCCACTTCGAAGTTTTATTGAACCACATCAATCTGATAGAATAGAGATCAATAGATGGATTATTCCCATTCAAGAAATTATTGAGGGAAAACATGTTGTTGTTGTGGATGATAGTTTAGTTAGGGGTACTAGCTCTCGTGCAATTATCAAAGCATTACGAAGGGGCGGCGCGCGTAAAATTAGCCTGGTTATAACATATCCGCCAATTAAATTTCCCTGTTTCGCTGGTATAGATTTTCCATCCCAGGAAGAGCTTGCAACATATACTGATGGTAAAGATTATTCAGATGAACAAATTATAGAAAAAGTACGAAATGATATAGGCGCTGATTTTCTTGGTTACAATGATCCTGAAAATCTTGCACGTGCTATTGGCATTCCAATAGATTCCATGTGTTTTACATGTACAACAGGAAATTATTCTTCATTAGGAATAAAACCAATTTTTAAAACTCTAGCACAATTGGAGGGCAGTAAATGAATATTGCATATGTACTAGTTCAAAGTACAATTGGGCATGAAATGGAAGTGCTAAGTGATCTATTAAAAATTGATTTTGTTAAAGAGGCAAAAGGCACTTTTGGCTATTATGATATTCTTGTAAAAATTGAGGCATCATCAGAAAAGGAAATTGTAAGAATTATTACAAAAAAAATAAGGAAGGTTAAAAATGTTAATACAACTACAACGCTTTCTGTAATTTCAGAACAAGAAGAACTATAATTTTTAGTGATACTAGAATTAATTTTTAATTGTATTTTTACACGTTGTAAACAATTGTTGATTAAATTAGCTAGAATCTATCTAATTTCTATCAGCTATGATTAGCTATGCGTACTAACTATGATTAGCTATGGGTACACACAAAAACAAAAAGAAAAAGATAGGAAAAACAGCAGGAAGAAGCTCAGGTCGTTAATGACAGAATTTACTCCACCATATTATCTATCTCCGTCTATTTGTGCTGCATGCAAAGATCCTTTTGGTTTAAGAAAACGGCATAAAGTCTTTGATTTGACTGTCTGTGAAATCTGTGCCAATGAAATAAGATTAAAAATATTACAAGATAATTAGCTAGAATCTAGCTAATCTTACTAGCTATGACTAGTCATTCCTATCTAACGATGACTAGTCATTCTCATATGACTAACATTAGTCATATTCGTCTAAACAATAAGATGGATATGTATAGTGTGATATATCATACTAGATATGAAATACTTGTGTAAAACTTGTAAAACGACTTGTAGTGATATTGTGGAACATGTTAAGAAAGTGCATGGTTTTTCAGAATCTTACATAAAAAATCAACTCAAAACAAACTCAAACAGCTACCTAAATGCTTTTGAGAAAATAAAATAACCTAAATTCCAATCGTCATAAATCTGTGATATTGCCATACAAAGATCCTGAACACCATAAATTTTTTAGATAAGTGTTATTTTACAATGTTATGAACGATGAGGGATAAAGAATATGGTTAAAGATGTTGAAAAATATTTTGATAACTCAAAATGTAAAATATGTGGTGTTGTAGTTCAACCACATTTTCAGGGCAATACCAAACTCCCAAAAGAAGAACATTTGGCTAAAGAGCATCAGGATTTAGAATGAACGATAATGAAAAAATCAACTAAAGAATCTTTACGACTAATTTTAGAAGATTTGCTTGATATTTTCAGACGACCAAGTCGGCATTATGGTGATTAACTCGATTCTTTTCTAATCGACTTTGCAAACTCTTTGATCATTCACAGTAAAAACGCCTCATTTGACAGTATAAAGAAAAGAACTGGAACTAGTTCTAGTACCGATTTTTCACGCACGAAAAGGCATGGTATACCGAATTATATTATCAATTGTGTTAATTTCTTTTTTATTTATTTAACATAAATTTAGTTATAGTTTCTTTTTGGTATTCAATTCCATGTTCTTCAGTACAGTGTTTACCAAAACCATCCGTAACTGTATCAAGATCACCTTCACAAGTGAAATCACAGTCAAAACCATAATCTCTACAAACTGCTTTTACCATTTTAAATGGATGAAAAATCACCAAATATCTATGTTTATTTTATATTATGTGACATATTTATTAGCCGAAATTGATGAGCGAATCTGGGCCAGGTAGCCCAAAAGATCCATTGTGCAGAATATGCCACAAACCACTTAAAGAGCATTCCTTTGAGCAGCAACAAGAATGTGCAAAAAAAATTCGGAAAAATGAGGAATAATATTTTTCGCATGTTTTAAGTTAGGTTTTTTTAGCATTATTTTTAACAAAATTAGTCATAACATGGTTGAAGATTCAAAGCCGGACAAGGATGACAAGAATGTCAAAAAGGAATCTGATCTGAAAAAATTTCTAAAAAAGAGATCTTTTCTTTATCTTATGTGTGCAGTTGTTTTTGTTGTCTTTTTTGTTCCTGATATGATTGCACCAAGTGATTTGGAAAAGAAACTTCCAGCAGATTTTGAGAGTGATGAACAAAACATTGCGTGGAATATAATAAAATCGTACAAGGGTGCTGATGATGAGGGTTCTAATTTATTTGATACAATAATAACACAAACAGAAAATGCATATCCTAATGAAAAAATACTTCAGCATAGGGATACAATGTTAGAAATTTCTGTACTAGATATACGGGAACAAAAGGATGTTGGGTTTTATGAGGTCAAATTTACCTTCCAGACATATGATGATGTTAGGGAGTATATTTGGAATGTAAATATTGAGACAGAAGAAATTATTTCAATTAATGATGGAGCCAGAAAGATGATGAACATTGTGGATTTTTATGATTAATTTCAACCTTATAGCACACTATGTTTATTGAAATACAATGACGCTTCCAGCAAAATCAAAACCAACTCTTCCATCACAAAAAAATATTTTGATAGGATGTGGCATTGGTGGCGCTGCAGCTGTTATTATTTTAGTAATTACTATGGCATTTCCTGGTTCTACTACAACTTCTGATTATTCAATTTTGGTTGATCCTACCAAAGAAAAACAGAGTCTTTTTCTTTTGGCTCGTGTAACAGTACAAAACACTGGCAGTCAATCTTTAACAAATATTACAATCGATTATGGTGACGGTGATAAGGATTTTATCCCAACTTTAAAACCTGGTAAAACTATCATACTGTCACCACCAGAGGAAAATAGCCTGCAATTTGTAAGAGTAACTGCTGATGGTGGTATTGATGTTTACAAAGCATACAGAGAACCAATTGCAATGCCGGGTATGATGGGCTCTTAATTTACATATAACGCAATAATATTAATACACACTGATTACAGTTGAAATTTTTAACCTCTGGTAAAGTTAAAGACGTTTATGAACTTGAAGATGGAAAATTACTATTCAAATTTAGTAACCGTGTTTCTGCATATGATGTAAAATTTAAAGATGAAATACCAAAAAAAGGGGAAGTTCTTTGCAAATTTGCTGAATATTGGTTTAAGAAACTTTGTGTGCCTAATCATTTTGTAGAAAGAAAGTCAGATACAGAAATTGTAGTAAGAAAACTCAATATGCTTCCAATTGAATGTGTTGTGCGCGGTTATTTTTATGGTAGTTTAGTTTCACGATGGAAGGATGGGAAAATTTCATTAGAAGATGGTACACAAACAGATCTTGCTGCTAAATTGCCAAGCCCAATTTTTGATCCAACTACTAAATCAACACATGACATGCCAGTAAATAAGGAAGAAGCAATTTCGCAGAAACTTGTTACTAACGATGAATATGATTGGCTATCAGAAGAGTCAATCAAAATCTATGAAAAAATGGCTCGGATTGCTGATAATGCTGGATTCATTCTAGCGGATCTAAAGTTAGAATTTGGAAAATTAAATAACGAAATAATTTTGGCTGATTCAATTGGTCCTGATGAATTTCGCTTATGGCCCAAAGATGCATTCAAAATTGGCGAAACACAAGAAGCATACGATAAACAACTTTTGCGTGATTGGTTGACTGAAAACGGCTATCAGAAAAAATTTGATGATGCGCGTTCAAGCGGTGATGAACCTATTGCTCCTTCTATTCCGTTTGACTTGGTTTCTAAAATGACTCAGCGTTATGTTACCGCTTATGAGCGGCTAACTGACAATACGCTTTAGCCCAATTTTTATTTTTTAAAACTTTTAACCGTTACTAATATATTAGTAGTATAATGATAATATTAGTAGCATTAACAAATTATTGCTAATGGTTAATAAACATAAACATAACTCTCTTTTAGCAATAGTTCTCTACGTAATACATGTCAATATTGATGGAGAGAGTGATAACGATTGACAGGATTATGTTAGCGAATTATGATGTATTCAAAGCACTTAATGATCCAATTAGAGGAAAAATTGTACAATTGTTGCATAAAAAACAATTGAATGTAGAACAAATTACCCGTCGTCTTAAAAAATTCGGTTACAAAAAAGCGGTTACAACAATACGTCATCATGTTGAAATCCTTAAAGATTCTGGCCTAATTGAAATAGTCAAAATTGAAGAAGCTCGAGGTGCAATAACAAAATATTATGGCTCTTCTACTAAACTTTTAGATTTTACATTACCATCAGATTTTGATAAAAATTATTCAAATCTTATATCAAAAACATCGTTAAAGCTCAATAAATTAGTCAGTCTAATTTCAAAAAATTTTTTGAAAACACGTAAAATACAACAAATTAATTACAACAACTTCATCATTATGGAAATTATCAATAGAGCTATGACTAATTTGTTAGAAAAAAAGTAATTATTTTATTTCTATAACTAATTTTCCACTAGTTTTTGGGTTTTGAAGTTTTTTTATCATCTCTCTTGGTATATCGTCTGAAGCTTTGTCGCATTTTATAGCAATGGTTCTAGAACATGTGAATGCACTTTTACGTAATACTATGTCATTTGGATGTTTTAGCGTTAGTTTTTCTGATCCCTTTCCGTGTATTGAAAAAGAATAGTCATCAGCTACAATAGTAAACACAATCGTTGTATCCGGGTTTTGTATCTTTTTTTTGAATTTTTCTGGTAGATCTATGCAGGCCAGGCTAGAATTTGTGCCAACAATGCAATCACCATTAACGGTCAATTCATTATCCTTTGTGATTTCTATGGTCTTTTTGTGTAATGAAAGTATATTTTTATGGCCACTGAATGGAATCTCGATTTTCATATTGATCTAAAAAAATACTCGAATAAATACTAGATTTTTTTAACTAATTTATGGATCAAAAAGTCGAGAGGTTATTTCAGGAAAAAAATCTTATTTTTATTGCAACAATCAATTTAGATGGTTCCCCTCAACTTACCCCTGTTTGGGGTGATTACCAGGATGGTCATATTTTGGTAAATACTGCTGAAGGCAGAATAAAACATAGAAACGTATTACATGATTCACGTGTAGCAGTATGTGTAGTGGCGCATGATAATCCTCTTGATATGACTACCATTAGGGGCACAGTCATAGAAATTATTCCAGATTATGATTATACTCATGCTGATCAATTGGCCAAGAAATACATGAATTTGGAAAAATATCCATTTAAAAGAATTAATGAAAAACGTATAATCTTCAAAATTAAGCCTGGGCATGTATACATTTTGCCTTCAATTAACATGAATCAAGGGTAAGATTTACAATATTTCTAAATTCGAATTTAGAAATATTACATGTTAATGCAGTAAGTCTTCTTAGGTTTAATTAAAAAAATAAAAAAGGGGCTATCAACGTCAAAGATTGCTTATCTTTTTCGCTTCTTAGCGCCGCCTTTTCTCTTAGGTGCTTTTCTCTTAGCGCCGCCTTTTCTCTTAGGTGCTTTTCTCTTAGCGCCGCCGCGTTTCTTACCGCCGCCGCCGCGTTTCTTACCGCCGCCGCCGCGTTTCTTACCGCCGCCGCCGCGTTTCTTACCGCCGCCGCCGCGTTTCTTGGCGCCACCTTTCTTCTTGGCGCCGCCGCGTTTTCTCTTTCTTGCGGCCGTTGTTCGCTTAGCTTTCTTGGCTGCAGCGTTTCTCTTTCTAGTTCGTGCTGCCTTTTTTGCAGCAGCACTACGTTTTGCTTTTGAAATAGCCATTAATTTTCCCCTAAAACATTGTGTCTTATGTACTGCTTGTCACGAATTTTTGGTTAATTACAGTCTTTTTTTGACAAAATTTTCATCTTCGATCACGTTTTTTTCACAAAAAAGGGGGGTTGAATGTTTGTGCTTAGTAAAAAATGATGATCGGTTTGTGGATGGCCTAGCAGGGTCTTTTGAGTGTTGGATCGTATATTTACGCATAAATGTTCAACCCCCCGCTAAAATCACTGTTTTTGAAAAAATCATGTTGTTCGTAAATCACTTGATCTATAGGTGGGGTTGAGCATTTACGCATGAAATCGAATATATCACCTACTATGTTATTATTTTAAAAATTTTCATAAATTTACACCAAACTGCTTTTCAATTGGAATTTCTGAAGTCAAAAACAGCAGATTAACAATTATTCCTATAGCTCCAAGGATTATTCCAAGAAAAAGGCAATTTTTTGCCTTTCTACGATCATCATTTCTTAACGCAAAATATGCTATGATCCCTCCTATCAATCCTAAAAAAATTGGTACAAGATACCACCAATTACTTCTTTGTCTTTCAGGTTCCAAGTATACTCTGTTATTTTTTTGGATTATTTTGAAGTTGTTTTTGCACTTGTTTTATCTCAATTTCCACTGTTTCAAGTGGATTTTCAACTTGATTTCTTTTTATTGAGAACATTTTTGGCCTATCAAAGTCATTACTACAGTCAGGACAAGCATAAACTAGTACTCTATATTCATTAGGAGCCTTCGGGTTTGATAATCGTGGGTAGTAAACTAGCCTGGAACCACAATCAACACAGTATCTATTTGCTCGTTTAGTTCTGGCCATTGTAGACCTCCTGCATTACTACTAATATGCGATCATCTATTAGATCGTTACAGTCTAATTCGATACACCATTTAGGTTTAATCGATCAATGTTTCTAAATTCGAATTTAGAAATATATGCGCCGCCCGTCAGACTTGAACTGACGACCAACGGATTAACAGTCCGACGCTCTACCACGCTGAGCTAGGGCGGCATAAATTTTTACCAAGTCAAAAGCGATTTAATCCTTATGATCAACATAAGAAACGATATATTGTATTATTCTTCGATTCCTTTTGATTTGGAATACCTATAAATCCCATCTAGAAATACACGATGATCTTTATTCTTTACCTTAGATTTTAATTGAATATTTGCAGCTGTTTGTGAAACATCTGTCAAAACTGGTCCTGTTATTATAACATCATCTCCCTTTACAACAACCTTTGTGTCTCCTTTTATCATAGAAATTCTTGGTGCTCTTTCTCCTTGAAAATTTTTAATCAAAACTTTTTTAGCTTCTACTTTAACAGTGACAGGAAAATGTGAATAAACAATTTTCATTTTTATCGTAAATCCATCTACAACACCTGTACAAAGTGTTTGGATTAATGATTTAGCGGTATTAAGTATGGCTTGATGTTTTTTTCGTTCACCTGTTTTCCTAAGAAGTATTTTGTTATCATTTATTTGAATAAGAACAGGAATTTTCTTGAAATTTTTATACACTTTACCCAATGGTCCTTGGACCTGCAACATACTGCCCTTTAAATTAACTTTAACATCTTTAGGTATTTGAATTTCTGTTGTGGATTTTTCTATTTGTTTAGTAGACATATCCTATCAAAAATCCTCCAATACCTTTATTCGCAGCTTCTTTATGTGACATCACACCCTGATTTGTGGTTACAAGTAACATTCCTCTGTTGTATGCTGGAAGAAATTGTTGTTCCCAAATGTTGTATTCGTCTTTTTTTACTTTAAATCTCGGTGTAATTGTTCCACACTTAGTAATTTTTGCTGAAAGTTGGATCTTAAATTTTCCACCTCGATTATCGTCAATATGTTCAAATTCTACAATATACCCTTCGTTTTTTAGCGTTTTGAGTACTTCCAACCCAAGCTTTGAAGTTGGTACAACAATACAACTATTTTTTCTTCGATCTTCTGTATTAAATAATGTTGTAAACAGATTTGCTAGAATATTAGTTGTTGGCATATTTCATCTATCCATTTTTTTTAAATCCTAAAGAGATTGCTACTTCTCTAAAACAACGTCTACATAAGTATAGTTTATACTTTTGAATAACGGCTGTATAATCACCACATCTTTTACACCACTTAGAACCTCTTCCAAATTTATGTTCAAGTCTTGGCGTATAACCGGTTCCACGGTCTCCATATGATCTATCTTTAGGCATTATACAATTTGCACCCCAAATTCTTCAGTTAAAAATTTAATCGTTTCATTTTTTGTTATTCTATGATTTTTACCAACCTTTGTTTTACGCCTACTTCTAAGTTTAATATTAAATCCAGGTCTTGCTAATGATACTGATACTTCTAAGCCTAGAATACCTATCTTAGGATCATACTTTATTTCAGGAATGTCAATGTATTCCTTTAATCCAAATGATAAATTTCCTTCGTTATCAATTGATCTTTCCATGATTTGATTGTCTTTTGCTGCTAACAGTCTTTTTAATAATTTTGTTGCATCATTACCTCTAACAGTTACAGCAACACCAATAGGTTCTCCCTTTCTGACACCCCAATCTCTTTGTGATTTTTTTGCATTCCGCGCATTTGGTTTTTTTCCAGTAATTTGTTCTAAAGCTTTTTTTCCTATTTCAATTGGATCACCAGACTGTCCAACTCCCATGTTTAAGACTACCTTAGCAAGCGAAATTTTTTTCATTAAATTTTGAGTTTGTTGAGACATATTATCACATAATTTGTATTACTGGTTTTTCTTTTCCAACAACCATAGTAATATTTGCAGGGATTTCAATCGTTTTATCATCAATGAGAAGGCTGATTCTTTTTGGTAATGTGAATGTACCCTGTTTAATTTCATTAATAAGCCCAATACGTCCAGCGTTTATTCCACTTGTTACAATTACTTGAGAATTTTTTTCAAACTTAATCACATCCAAAATTTTTTGTTCAGGAATTTGTAATAGACATGTGTCATCAATATTTGCATTTATATCAGTAATTATTGTTCTTCCATCATGAAAGCCTAGCTGTGTTTTTCCACCTTTGATAGTTGTTTTACTTTTTACTTTAACAAGTTTTTTAGATTTTTCCGCAGCATTAATTTTTATTGGTTCAAGTAGATGTCTATTATAAGGAACTAATCTATACACATCTGTGATTCCTTCCAATTCTACTACATCCATTAAACCAATCGAATGGTGAAGAGATTTTTGTATAATACCATCAACTTTTACTTTACCACCATATATTGAAGATTTAGCCTCTCTTAGTGTTTTTACTTTTTTTAATGTATCACGCAATAAAACTGCAGTAGGTATTGAATTATTTTTTGGATGCGACCCAGGTCTAACCGTAATAACAAATCTTTTCTCTTTTCTATTTATTCCCCAAAACATAGGGGCCATTTGCCGCTTTAGTTTTTTGCTACCTGCTATTGAACCCATTATTTTTTCTCACTCTTTTTGTTGTCATCTTTCTTTTTAGCTGTTGATTTAACTTCACTTTTCTTTTTAGCTGTTGATTTAACTTCACTTTTCTTTTTAGCTTCTTCTTTCATAGATTTAATTTTTGATTTTGGCTTTTTTTCTAATATTTTGAGACGCCATTTATCATCGGTATTTAATGATGTGATAATCATATTTGTAGAATGAATATAAACATCAATTTTTTCACCTTTTAATTTTTCTTTTTTATTGCCTTCTATAGCAACACCACTACTTTGCATTGAGATTTTAGTAACTTTACCAGTAAGACCCTTGTATTCTCCACGTACAACTTTGACTATATCATCAGGCATAATTCGAATACTACGTCGAGAATATTTTTTACGGAGTTCTTTTGATATTGGAGCACAAATTTGTTTATTTACAACTTGGTTCATAGCTCGATAAGTTTGGTGATTTCTACTTTTAGTTGGTTTCATCTAGACCACCATTGATGCCAGATTAGCTATTCTTGGCCATTTTTCAGATGCTTCTACAGCTACTGGTCCTTTAATGTCAGTTCCTTTAAGTTCGCCTTCAGGTGTAATTATGACAGCTGCATTATCTTCGAATGATACTCTTACTCCGTTCAATCTTCTGATTGCGTATTTTTGTCTAATAATAACTGCACCATGCACTTGCTTTCTTAACTCAGCTGGGCCTTTTTTTACAACTACATTACAGAAGTCACCAACTGCAGCAGCTGGTAATCTTGATAACCTTGTGTGGTACTTGTGAACGTTAATAATTTCTAGTATTTTAGCCCCAGAATTATCAGCACATACAATCTGTGCGCCCACTGGAAGAACTCTGGTTACACGTGGTCGAAATTCTATAACTCCCTTGGAAGCTTTTCCACGACTTCTTCCTTGTGACATTATGATTTGACCTCAACTATAACAAAGGAAACTGATTTTGAGATTGGTCGACATTCAGCAGCTACAACGTAATCTCCTTTCTGTACATTCAAGTTGGAAGGAATATGAGCATGAATCGTATTTTTACTTCGTCCAAATCTTTTAAATTTCTTGAAATAAACTGGTGATTCCTTTTGAATAACAGCAGTTCCTTTTGCTTTTGCATTGATAACAATCCCTTCAAATAGCTTACCACGTATTGTCAAAGAACCATTAAATGGATTATTGTTTTCATTTTTAACTGGTTTTTCCTTTGGTTCAATTACTGGTAATCCGATATTTCTTGTCATTTCTTTTTCAATTCATTTATTCTAGTCAGCATTCTTGCAATATCTTTTCGAAGTGGTTTAAGCTTTCCACTTTCTTTCCGTAATGTGCCTTTTTTTGATTCAACATTAAGCTTAAAAAGATCAGTACGAGTTTGCCTTAGTCTATCTCGCAGATCTTTTTCATTAAACTCTCTAATTGTTTTATTTTTTAAATGTGCCATTATTTTAGCTCCTGTTCTTCTTCTTCTAAAGTTACAAGCGTTTTCATTTTTTCTCCTTCAATTTTTATTTGCTCTGATTCAGTTTTTGCAATTATTTCTTGTTTAATTTTTTCATCTTCAGTTTTTAGTTTATGTTCTGGTAATCCCTTAAGTTCAAATTCAGGAACTACTTTTTCTTTACTTGCAATTCTAATTTTGATTCCAATTAATCCCATCGCCACCCTCACGTGAGTAACATCCTCAGAGACTATGTCTTTTGCATAGTTACCAGCTCTTGGAAGAATACCTTGCGTGTGTTTTTCAAAAGCAGAACGATCACCACGTAATTTTCCTGAGATTGTTATTTGAACACCCATTGCACCAGCTTCCATTATTTGGTTCAGTGTCCACATAGTTGCTCTTCTAAATGCTGTTCCACGTTCAATATGTGCTGCCAATCTGTTGCACATCACACTGGGTGATAATTCTGCTTTTGGAACCTCTTCAACTGAAATTTGAGGATTTTTGAATCCAAAGTCTGTTTCAACTTTTTCTGTTAGTTGTTTAATGCCTACACCCTTTCTGCCTATAACAATTCCCGGTCTAGTAACATAAAGCGTAATTTTTGTTCCAGTAGGAGTTTTTGAAACTTCTACTTTATGGAATCCAGACTCTTTAATTTCTTTTCGAAGAAAATCGTTAAGAAGCATCATATTATAATTATCTTTGATTACATTTTTTAGTTGTGCCATTTGTTATGCCTCTTGTGCAACAATTTCTACATGAACCATTGCATCATTTTTAGCTGAGGATCTACCCATTGCACGTGGTATAAATCGTTTAAGCAGTCTGCCTTTATGCACTGTTGTATTGATTATTTTAAGTCTATCCAAATCCATTCCTTTGTATTCTGCATTTGATTCTAGATTATCTAATAATTTTAAAATTTCAGTTGCAGCTTTTTGTGGGTATCTGCCTGACATTGTTCCAGGGTCAGACTTGTGTCCCACTTGGTTCTTATATCTTCTAAACGGAATACTTCGTTTGAAATTTGTTACATCGAGTAGATAGTCCCTAGCCTTTTCAAGTGTGAGTCCTTTCATGGCAACAGCTATTTCTCTAGCATGCTTGTGAGAAATTGTTTTTTCTCTTATTGCAGCACGAACATGTTTAGTCGCATCAAAATTTTGAAATGCAAAATAACGTTTGGGCATATTTCTCACTTTAATGGTACATACAAGCTAGATCTTGATGATCCTACTCCTGGAGCACCATGACTTACACGTTTATTTGTAATTACATATTCTCCCAAATAATGGCTAACCATTTCTGTAGTTATAGTTACAGGAACAAATTCCTTACCTGAATAAACATTTAGAGTTACTCCTACCATATATGGTAAAACAAGTAAATCACGAAGATGTGTGTTAATCACAGTCTTTAGTTTGCCTGCTTTTGTAGCCTTAATTTCTTCAATTAATTTTCTTTTACCATCGTTTATTCCTCTGGTTAATGATCTTCTAGCTCGTGCAGGAAATAATTTAAGCAATTTTTCTAAAGGTAATTCTTCTAATTCCTTTTGTGATAATCCACGGTATGTAAATTGTTTAACCAACTATTTTCACCATTGTTCCGTTAAAGACATTTGTTGGTTCATATTATAGCATTCCTATTTTAGTTGCCAAGTTTCTTGCTATATCAACAGATTCAAATTCTACAAATGCTTTTTTACCATAGATTGTTCTTGCGGTATTAACTGTTACAGCTTTTTGTTCATAAAGAGTATTTATTGCATCCTTTATTGTCGATTTTGATGCTGTTTTTTCTACAATGAAGCAAATTTTTTTCTCAGTTTCTACTAATTCAAATGTTTTTTCCGTAATGTAAGGATTTAGAATAATTTTGCTTGCAAGTTCTACTCTCATATAACACTCACCAATAATTCTAAATGAGGCGACTTTATTTTTTCAATTTCTTTTAATGCACTTTTTGAGTATACAACTAATCTAATTGGTACTCCACCAGGTGCTAGATCTAATACACTCAAATCTTTAGCTGCTCGGGCTTCTACTCCAGGAATTGCACCACAAGCATTTGATAGTTTTTTTGAGTTTGATACAACAAACAACACACTTTTACCAATTTTTGTACCTCTTCCTCGCAGTGATGATTTTCCTGTCCTAGCTCTTCGTGATTTTAATCTATCAACATCTTGCATTAAATTTAATGAATCCAATATTTTTATCACTTCTTTAGTTTTTGTAACAGATTCTATATCGTCTGATATAACAATAGGAAATGTTTTTAGTTTTTCAACTTTGTGTCCTCTTGATTCAATAATTTCTTTTGATTGTGTAGCAGCAATAGCTGAACATAATGCAAGCTTGTTTTCTTTTTTGTTTAATTTTTTAAAAATTACTTTTTGAACTTTAGGTGGATGCGCTTGTCTTCCGCCTCTTACTGAGGCTACTCCACCTGCTTGACCCTGACGTCCACCTCCACCACCACGCATCTTAGCAATTCTTGATACTCCTTGGCCAGTCGGTGGGTCATTCGATCTTGCAACAACATCCATTCCAGCAGTTGGATGCCTTCCTTGCGGTTGAAATTTGTGTGAAGTTAGATTGGTAAATGCATTACTGATCAAATCTTTTCTAAATGAAGTTGAAAACACTAATGGCAATTCTATCTCATTTTCTTTTGTTCCATTTATAGTAAATGTTGAAACTTTCATTACACAACTACCTCTAAAATATTTGGTTTGGTTATCTTTTTGGGTATGTTTCGCATTTGTGATCTTAATTTAATTAATCGATTATAGGTTCCAGGTACAGACCCACGTAATATAATAAAATCTCCATTAACATTTCCAAAGTGTTTGAAGCCACCTTTTGGGTTTATTCTGTATTTTATATTTTCAGTATTATCCATAACCATAATTCTTTTGTCATACTCTGTTCTTTGATGAAGACCACGTTGACCTGCTCTTGGTACAGTATACATTACATATTGTGGTGATATGGGACCAAGAGAACCTACTTCTCTAACACTTTTTCTTGATTTATGCTGTTTTCTTTTTACTCCCCATCTTGTAATAGGACCTTCCCAGCCTTTACCCTTAGTAATTGCAGCCGTATCAACAGTAGTACCAGCTTCAAAAACTTGATCAATTTTTACTTCTTTACCTAAAAGTTCTTTTACAAATGTAAATTGTTTTTTAACATCTCCACCTTTTACAGATGCTTCAAAAACATATGGTTTTTTTTGTTCTAAACCAGCATTTTGAGGCATAACAGCAATTATAGCATAAATCTCTTTAATTTTTTTAAATGCTTTTTCTGAATATTCTAACAACTCTTCTTTATTTTTAGATTTCAAAAATTGTGAAACATTTTTTGGTAAATTATCAGCATACAAATCAAATTGTGCATGTTTACCATCTGGATCTTTTGAATATCCTCTAATTCCAGCAATAAGAATAGGCGGTGTCACAATCACTGTACCAAGGCTAACAAGCTGCTTTCCATGATTAGGTGTTTTTTCACGATCGTCAATATTTACTATCTGTACACAACCTGCTTTGAATCCTGCATGTGCCAATAATTTTGGTTCATCTGAGTTAACTTTAGGCCATGCTCTTATTCGAGCTTCCATACTTTTAGCTCTACCCCTAGGAAGGTATGCAAGACTACCTCTACGCGGTGCACTATGTCTTCGATGACCCATGACAAACGAAAAAAGTCGCTAACCCCATTATATATCTACTAAAATTTTAATTCTTTTTTGTTTTACCGTAATAGATCTTATGGTTTAATGATATCATTAATTGACAAAAACATTGTGTAACCTCCTAAAGCAAGCCCAACAAATCCAACAGCTATTGCTAATAACAAAAAATTTTTTTTTATAACCATTACTTTAGATGATTTATTATTTAATATAATTATAATTATGGATGTTAATTATTGATAATATTCCTAGTATTGCTTCTTCAAGGCGTACAGTTTGTGTTGCCTGATTCGGGAAAAAGTTAAAGATCTTTGCATTTTGGATTTTCTTAATGTCAGTACCCAAAATGTCATAAATTCCCTTATTCGTCGTTCCAAACACAATAAGTATGGGTTCATCTGGTTCAGTCATTTTTTTTGCGTCTAATATAGTAAAATTTTTTCCTTTTTTTGAAGTTAGGATTATTTTGCCTTTCCATGTTGATAAAATAGAAAGTAAATTGGCCCTTTCTTTTACACTGTATCCCCAATAATCTTTGATATCCTTTCTTGAAATCTCTTTAACAGTGAGTTCTGGCTGTATAGTTTTAATTTGTATAGCAATTCTTGTACCAGATTTCATTTTTCCAAAATATTGAATGAGTTTGTTTATTCCAATGTCCAGAAATTTTTTTCCTTTGTAGTTTATAATTAGTGCATCACGTGTGTCACCAATTTTTATCATCTTTTGATCTGATGTCGTTAAATGACTAGAAATATTCAATGGTTGTAGTGCGCCAGCATATTTCAGTAATTGTGTTTTTGGAAATATATCCTTACGAAAATATTGTGGCGTTTCTAAATATTTTAATGATGTTGATAAAAGCGCTAAATCATTTTTATTCTGTTTTCCATCTTGATAAATAAAAATCTGATTTATTTTAAAAATTGCACATGCTCTTGCAATCATGGATATTTTTTTGGTCTTATACAAAATGGTTGATTCATCTGCTAATGATGAATCAGGTATCGCAATTGATAAATTCAATAACTAACGTTGTTCCATAATTATAAAACTATGATGATTATTTTTCTTCAGCCGGATATTTTTCTGTTGCAGATTGCAACAATTTTGTAATCTGATTTTTATCTACAATCTCAAATTGTTTAGTATCAGATTCAATTTGAGAGATTTTAATGTGCTCAGAACCTTTTGCATCATTACTTACCATATTAATTGATGATATGGCTAACATTTTAGATTCTTCTAATGTCATTTCTGGTTTGTAGTGTTTCTTTAAAAATTCTGTGACTCTATCCGAATCTGCACCAATTGCAACTGCGTTATAAGGAATATATGTTCCACTGGGATCAGTTAAAAATAACGAATTTCCATTTTGATCTACACCTCCAATAATTAATGATACACCAATTGGTCTAGCACCAGCATATTGAGTGTATTGTTGACATTGATCAGCTATATGTTTTGTAACAGTTTCAACACTTACTGATTCATCATAAACTATCTTGCTACTCTGTGAAAAAAATCTTGCATCATCTACTTGTCTACGTGCATCTGGAATATAACCTGCTGCTGCAATCCCAATATGTTGATCAATCTTGAATAATTTTTGTGGTTCATCAACAACCTGCAATTTTCTTGGTCTTTCGTCTGCTGCAAATATAATGCCATATTTTGTTTTAATACCAAGAGCGATTGTGCCTCTTTTTACCGTTTCAATAGCATATTCAACTTGATACAATCTTCCATCTGGTGAAAAAACAGTAATTGCTCGATCATAACCTTGTTGTGTTGGCATCAATTTAATTCAGAAACTTGGAAAGTTTAATTTAAGTTTAGCACTTTACCGGAAAATGTTAATTCAACAAACAATTTCATGAGTAAACTTGTTTAACATTCTAACAAAAATGGTAACTGATCGATTACTTCCTGTTCATATTTTCACTTTTCTAGCTTTAGCTTAATATTATTAATATGAATAAAAATGAACATGGAAATCCTTGAAGGAAAGATTCTCCTGTGGCTTGAAAGTGCAAGATTTGTAAAAAATAAGCCTGGAGTTTATGTTCTTTATGATAAAAAGCTAAATGCGTTATACATTGGGGAAAGTGATAGTCTTCAGAAAGAATTTGAAAAGTATGTTGATACAGACTTTGGGAATGATGAATGTAAACAAAAAACTCATACATATCAAAGATTATTTATTGAAAATCCAAAAGAACGAGCAAGACAGCTTTTAGAAGATTATAAGAAAGAACATGGTGAATTACCATGTTGCAATGCTTAAATCGATTGAAAATTATTCATCTTTCGATGCTAGAATAACATACTATAATGAAAATTACCTAGTTGAATTAATAATAGGAACAAATATTGGTTTAGTCATATTATAAATTTTTTATGCGAGTTATTCAAAAAATTGTTGTTATCTTACTTGCTGTTTTTATATCTGCATTTTTTATTCCAACTGTTATTAATATAATTTGTAATGGTCCTCTTAGGTTAGATTGTTGAATTAGTACTGATTTGATATTAGACCGTAAATTTATGATTTAACACTTTTTAATAAATAATATTGATTATTTATTATGGATGAATTTGAAATTAATTTGAAATTTTCTGAAACACCTACTGATCTTCAGATTAAAAAACTAAAAAATTACTTCAAGGAAATTCCACTATCTGAAATATTATTTGGTTTAAAATTTGCAAATAATCGTTGGGTTGCTAAAGATGCTGGTGTACTAAAAGTTGGTAGGAAAAGTATTTTACAAAAGGAAATTCATTCTGTTACTGTCGAACAGGCTCAATGGAGATTAAAAAACTGGAAAATGATGATTGCCAATTACCGTAGAAGAGGTTATAGTTATCCAACAATTTCTCGAATTAAAAAATTACTTATTCAGATTAGTAAAAAAAAATCTAAATCATAGCTTCTTTTTCTTTTGAAAAATTTTCCGATGATGCAGTTGGTGGTTCTGGCATAGTGGTTCTTATTCTTCCTTCAAGAACATTTTGTGCATCCTGAAGTATTGCTTCTGTGTCTGCATTTCCTTGATAAGATGGTATTATTGGTTCTGCTGATAATGATGAATCAGTTAGTAAATCTTGAAGCATATTAGGTAAATCTTGCATCGAGGCATTCATTTGTGGGAATAATCCAGAAATAGATGGAGCTAGTCCTTTAATTAATGACATACATGGACTTAGTGTAACAACAATATCACCTAATTCAGAAACAGTACCTAATCTAAGCTTAATTTGCTCCATCGCTAATTTTGCTCCAGCGATTTTATTTTTTATTTTTCTAATTTCTTGTAATTCTATTGCATATGTTCTTGCTCTTGATTCATTTCGTGATAATTGTGCATCAACAATTTTTTTGAAAACGTAATCATGATTTTGCTTTAATTTATTATGTACCTGTTCAAGACGTAAAATTTGGCATTCCATTTTTTTTTCTGCATCATTGATTCTATTTTTTAATGCAGTTTGTGGCTTTATTTTATCTAGAAATTTCTGTGATAAATTTATACCCTCACGCCAATTTTTAGTTATATAACCCATTTTCAAAAGTAATTCAAGAAATCTACATTTTGTGACTTAACTAAAATTTTTTGATCTAATCGGATCGAAAAATTTCATGTAACTTCATTTTTGAACGTAAATGTTTCGAAATTTTGAAATTCCATTGCTTTTTATCTAACTATTTTTTATTTTGGATATGAATAAGCGATTTATTATGATTGCTATCTTCCTAGGAATTGTTATTACAATAGCATTTTTTATTGGTTGTCCAAACAAAGCAATTGGTTGTTTGGGCTTTGATATGAAATAATTATATTAAATGAAATTTCCTTTTTGCACTTTCTAATACAGACAACGATTTTGTTATATGATCATCTGTTAGCCTAGCAGTAATTGAAATTCTAATTCTTGCATGATTACGTGAAACAGTTGGATATCTGATGGGCTGAGCAAAAATTCCATTTTTAAAAAGATATTCTCCAAATTCTATTGCTGCTTTTTCTTTTCCAATTATAATTGGAAATATATGCGAATTTGAATTTACATTAAAACCTATTTTTTTTAAACCTGCTGAAAACTTTTTCACGTTTTTCCATAATTTTTTTCGATTTTTTTCTCTATTGGATTCAAATCTTTTTGTGGCATCATCAATCAGGAGTCTAGGCAGTGCAGACGTATAGATAAAAGATTTTGATTTATTAATACATAATTCAATGATGCTTTTCCTTGATGATACATATCCTCCAAATGATCCTAACCCCTTGCTTAAACTACTGATATAAACATCAATTTTTTTTGAAACTCCAAAATAATTTGCTGTACCTTTACCATCATTACCCACAACAAAGTCACCATGGGCATCATCTAGTATGATTATCGCATTGTTTTTTTCAGAAATTTCAGAAATAGTATTTAAATTGGAAAAATCTCCATCCATACTAAATATTCCTTCTGTAATTATGAATTTTCGTCTGGCTTTTGTTTTGATTTTATGAATTAAATCACTCATGTTGTTGTGTTTAAAAATTGATAATTTTGCATTGCATAGTTTACAGGCTTCAATAAGACTTGCATGATTTAGTTTATCACTTAATACTAGATCATTTTTTCCAATAAGTGAAGATATTACACCAAGGTTTGCCATGTATCCAGTTGGGAAAATTAATGAACGTTCTTGTGATTTGTGTTTTGCTAATTTTTCTTCAAGAATTCTAAACGAATTGTCATTTCCAGCAACCAGACGAGAGCTAGATTGATTTTGTTTGTTTGAAATCTTAGGCTGCGTTATTCCTAAGTAATCATTTGAACAAAGATTAATGAGAGTTTTGGAATTAATTGTGATATATGGACCAGTAATTTTACTATCATACATTTTTCTATAAAGATTATTTTTTCTGATATTTTTTAATTGAGAATTAATATATTCTAATTTAGGTTTCAAGATTTATCTCTTTAATCATTTCAAGGTCTTTTTTTATTGGATTTCCACCCATAGTTAAATATCCTGTACTGATAATTCCGTTTGCTCCACCTAGTAGCAATTTTTTCCCATCATCTTTCAGATTAACTTCTCTTCCTCCTGAAATTTTGATTATTGATTTTGGTAAAAGGAATCTAAGGGTACTAAACACTCTCAAAATTTCTGTGATATCTAAAGGTGTTTGAAGTTCTAAGGGTGTACCTGGCATTGGAATTAGCATGTTAATAGTAACTTCCTCAGGTTCAAATTCTGCAATTTCAAAAATAAGTTCCTCACGTTGTTTTCTAGTCTCACCAAGACCGATTATCCCACCGGTGCAAATTTCTAAACCAGCATTTCTTACAATTTTCAATGTCTTCACTCTATCTTGATAAGTATGAGTTGAGCAAATTTCTGAGAATTTACTACGTGAGGTTTCTAAATTATGATTATATCTTTTTACTTGAAGTTTTTTTAATGTTTTAGCTTGTTTGGCTGTTAAAAATCCAAGACTGCATTCAATCGAAATTCCAACTTTTTTATTAATCTCTTCAATTATTTTACATACCTTTTCAAAATCAGGTGTATTAGGTTCTCGCCATGCAGCCACAAGACAAAATGAATTCGCCCCTTCATTTTTTGCCTTTAATGCCTGTTGAACTATCTCCTCAGGTGGTGGAAGTTGATAGCCATTAATTTCTGTGTTGAAAAACGCTGACTGGGAACAAAATACACAGTCTTCACTACAAAAATTTTTTTTAATATTTGCTAATTCTTCAATATCAACCCTTGAACCTTGGAAATGTCTTGTGATGAAATTTGCGGAATCTGATAAATTCAGAAGAAATTCATTATCTAGATTAAATAATTCAGATGCACTAGATTTTGTTATTTTTCTGCCAATAATAACATCATTACGATATTTTAAAATTAATTCAGGCTTTTCGGTCATTAATTTTTTTAATTTTGATCTATAATTAAGCGTTAACCAAAATATTTTTTGAAGTTAACGATTATTTAGCAGTGAATAATCTTTATGCAGTAATGAAAAATCAAAATTATCTATGGCACCCAAATACACAGATGTTAGAATGGACAAAATTCCCAAAAATTGTTCGTGGTGAAGGAATGTGGTTAATTGATGATGATGGAAACAAGTTACTTGACGGTGTAGCAAGTATGTGGTGTAATGTTTGGGGACATTCTAAAAAAGAATTAATTAGCGCAATAATTAAACAAACAAAAAAACTTCAGCATTCGTCATTATTCAATCTAACAAATGAGCCGGCTGAGATGTTGGCTAAAAAACTGGTAAAGATGTCTCCAAATATGGCTCAAGTTTTTTTTTCTGATAATGGTTCAACTGCAATGGAAATTGCTATAAAAATTGCCCTGCAATATTGGAATAACCTGGGGTTAAAGAATAAAACCAAAATTGCTACACTTGAAAATGGATATCACGGAGATACATTTGGTGCAATGTCAGTCGGATATGTACCAGAATTTTTTTCAAAGTTTAGATCCAAACTATTTTCAACTTTACAGTTTAAGGTTCCAAGACAATATCATCTACCCAGGAATATTACTCTTAAAGAGTTTGAGAATATTTGCTTAGAAAAAATCGAAGATAGACTATCTAAGGATGATATGATTGCTGCATTTGTTATGGAGAGTGGCGCGCAAGTAGCTGGAGGTGTGAATATTTATCCGAAAAACTTTCAAAAACGGATTAATACAATATGCAAAAAATATAATATTTTGTTTGTTTTAGATGAAATTGCTACAGGATTTGGTAGACTTGGTTCAATGATTGAATACAAAAACCAAGATTGTCATCCGGATATTGTTTCCTTTGGTAAAATGCTGACTGGCGGATATTTAACATTCGCAGCTACTTTAACAGCAAAAAAGATTTCAAATTCATTTTTAGGCAAATTCTCTGAGGGAAAACATTTGTTTCATGGTCATACATATACGGGAAATCCTATAGCTGCATCGCTTGCGCTTGAAAATATAAAATTATATGAAAAAACAAAACTAATTCAAAAAATTCAAAAAACATCCAAAGTTTTTGAAAATAGAGCAAATGAATTTTATGAGTTAGAACTGGTTGGTGATGTAAGACAAAAAGGGATGCTTATGGGTGTTGAATTAGTAAATGATTATTTAATAAAAACAAAAAAGTCAATTAATAAAATTGTTTTTGATGAGGGCAGAAAGCATAATATATTTTTTAGAACGTTAGGAAATGTTGTCATGTTGGTACCACCACTCGCAATATCTAATAATGAAATTAATTTACTAGTTGATGGGGCATTAAAAACAGTTAAAGGAATTTCAAAGTCATTAAAATGAAATCACTTTTTGTTACTGCCACTGACACTGATATAGGGAAAACATCTGTCTGTGCTGGAATAGCACATTCATTAAAAAAATCAGGTATTGATGTTGGAATTATGAAGCCGTTTGCTTGCGGCGTTAAACAAAAAACTGGATTTTCATCTAAAGATCTAAGTATACTTTCTAATGCAGCAAATGTTTGTGATCCTGAGGAATTTGTCAACCCATTCTTTTTTCCTATACCTACATCACCTTATACAGCAGCAAAAAATCTTGGTGTTAAAATAGATATTAAACATGTAACAAAATGTTTTAGAAAACTAAACAAAATTCATGACATAATACTAGTTGAAGGCATTGGTGGTATTATGACGCCAATTTTGAAAGATTATGCAATCATAGACTTGATAAAAGATCTTAATGCAAACACAATTATCGTTACAAGTTCAAAGATGGGAACCATGAACCATACAATAATGACGTGTAACATGTGTAAAAATATGAAAATTCCAGTGAAGGGATTGATCATAAATAATTTTGACTCTACTGGGTATCCTATATCTGAATTAGAAAGAGATCTAAGTGTATTGACTAATTTGCCTGTGTTATGTTCATTACCACATCTAACAAAATTTAATCTAGCTGATTTTTCAGAGATGATTACAAGCCAAGTAGATATTTCAACATTAATTAATTAATAATTTATTGTCAAATTTAGTTAATTAGATTTTGTAAACCACACGCGTAGGGCGGAAAACTATTCATACTTCATAGTCTTTCTATTTTTTTATGTCTGATAAATTAGAAATTCCTCAAATTATGGAAAATGCGACAAACGATATTTTTGGTATGTGTTCAATTTGTAATAAGGCTAAATGGACTCATACAAATGATGAGAAGGTCTCCTGTACTACGCAAATCATGGCAAACGATTTAAAAAATGAAATCAAAAAACTGAAAGAAGAATTAAGCTAAAATTAAGTTATCAAGAATCTCAAAGCCTAGTGAATACTAGCATAATTTACATAAAGTATGAAGCCAGTAACACCAGCTATTACAATTAAGATTTCTCTATAATATTTGCGAATGAATTTCAAGAACATATCAAGAGTCTTTATAAAATATTTGTTGCTCGCCAGATTTTAATATTCTCCTAATTTTTAGAACTTCTGCTGAAATTACTCTTCGTTCTTTGATATGACTCTGAACATATATTTCTAAATCGTCAAGTATTCGCTCAATTTCCAATATTTCCTTATCTGTTAGTGTCATTTTTCTAAGACTTTTTTGATTTCTTAGGAATACCTTCTACACTTTGCTGACAATTTGGCAGTAGGCTTTTTGAATTTTTTTTCTCGTCTTTTGTTGCGTATTGTGTAAAAAAGATAACCAGCAACTACTACGCCACAGGTTAGACAAGCAAGTAATTGTAATTCACCTATTGGAATCATATTACAAATTACTATCGTATGTACTTAATATGGTATACCATTATTCTAAAGACATGAACACATTAAGACACTATTGTAAAATTTGTGGAAAAAAGTTAATCCACCATTCAAAGCCATGTGTGAAAGAATGAACGATAAAACTCTCAAGGAATTTTTTACAAATAGGGAAAGAATCAAAGAAGCTTTAGAAACTATCAAGTCAACACAGAATTTTCTTGATAAACAAAGACTAGAATGGTATCAGAATGAAAATAGAAGCGATGACGCTGATAAATTTACTAATACTTATTTTGAAGCTCAAAAAGTCTTATTGGAAAAACTGAAAAAAACCTTAGAAAAATGACACAGCCAGTATGGACACTAACTGATAAGGAAAAAATCAAAAAGACTTTAGAATTAATTCAAGATTTTGAGGATTCGGGATCATCTAAACATTACAAAGCAAACGCACAGAAGATGAGAATAATGCTAGATGCAATTAAAAAAACCTTAGAATCTTAACTCGATTTATGTAGAAGCTTTACCTAGTAGGATTTAGAATGTGTCTGTATAGTGCTGATGAATTGAACGATTTGCTCTGACTTATGATGAGCATGGCAAGCTTATGAAGCACTCAGACTTTTGTACTTCCTGACCTTTTCTTTTTTTATGAGCAGATATGATAAAATGATACATAATCCATTTGTTCCGCTTTGCATTATAGTCGTTGGAGCAATAATACTTTTGTTTAATCTAATTTAATACATTTTTTAGCCTTGAAAAAACCCTATTAGAAAAACTGAAAGAAACCTTATCTTAATCCTGACCTTTTCTTTTTTATGAATAAAAGTGAGCTAAAAATCATAGAAGTTTTACGACTTGTTGTTGATTTGGAAACGTTTGTTGGTAATCCTAGTAATGCCTACAATAACACTTCATACATACAAAAGTCGTTAGAAGATATCAAAAAAATCTTAGAAGAATGACATGAACGATAAGGAAAAACTTGAAGCGATTAAGAAAATACTTATCGAACTTGAAGAGGCTTCAGGTATAGTGCCAGGTACTAAGCAGATTACAGGTTGGAAGTCTCTATTTGCATCAACTAGATGGAACAAGTTGAGTAATAATGAGCAACTCAAACGTATTGGAAAATACATTGATGGAACTGTTCTCGAGCATAATGAAAAAATCAATAAAATCTTAGAATCTTAACTCGATTTATGTAGAAGTCTTACCTAGCAGAATTTAGAATTATATGAAAAGATCAAAACGAATTAACAGAAACTTGTCTCTCATAGGTATTGTAATACTTGGTTTTCTTGTGCTGGTGTTTGGACAGCCTATGTTTGATGAGTTAGTTTCGCCATAAAAAACGAGTTTTCAGGCTTACACAATTCTTAAGATAAGGTTGGTTGCTAAATGACATTATGGATGATAACCTAAAGATGAATTACAATGAAACCGATGAAGATAAGTCACAAAAGGAATTTGAAAGTAAAGTAGACAAAATTCTACACGGTACAAGTAACGATCAAAAAATCAAAAAAACTTTATCTTAATCCTGACCTTTTCTTTTTTTATGTCTGATAAATCAG
>JACATA010000006.1 GCA_013390375.1 Marine Group I thaumarchaeote | reverse complement strand
TGACATAGACTTTTACTCTGGCTGTAGATTTCTTGCTAGATGTCCATACGCAATTAAAAAATGCAAAGATGTACCAATGCTTGAAACTCGTGATGGAAGAAATGTTGCGTGCTTTGTGGATATAGGCTAGGTGACCATAGCAGGAAGTCTTTTGTCCTTGTATGTTACAACATGCGAAACCCCATTTTTAGGATATACACCATAGATTAGTTTCGCCTTTTCTACAACAGAATCTTTTAGAGAAACCATGATAAACTGGCTTCCTTTTGATCTCTCCTCCACAATTTTGGCTAGGCTTTCAGCGTTTGGCGCATCCAAGTGTGCATCAATTTCATCAAACAGGTAAAACGGTGAAGGCTTGAGTCTTTGTAATGCTAGAACAAAAACAACTGCGGCGAGGGTTTTTTCTCCACCACTAATGGAGGTAGACTCCCTCTTTGGCTTGTTTGGGAATTGTATGAAATAAGATATGCCTGCATTGAATATGTCGTCTTCGTTTTCTAGCTCAAGCCATGCATTACCACCATTCATCTTGGTAAATATCTCTCTAATTTCGTTGTCAACAGTATCAAATGCGTCTAGGAATGTTTGTCGCTTATTCTTCTCTATTCCTTCAATAAATGACACAACTGCATTGCGCTCTGCCTCAAGTTCATTCTTTCTGCTTGACATAGAATGGTATCCAGTGGATACTTCTACATATCTTTGAGGAGCTATGGCATTAAGTGATGCAGCCAACGAACTTTCCTCCTTTTCTAGTATCTCGATTGATGGTTCAACATCAAACGTTTCAATTGATTCATCAAATCCAAATGCGTTTAGAATCTTCTTGAGTGATGATTCTTTAGTTTTAATTTCTTTAAGATCACGCTCAAGCTCACCTAACTCTATTGCAAGACGATTGACATCAGCTGTAATTTTCTTTTCTTTATTCCTTCTTTCATCTAGCTGCTCATCAAACCCAGCTAACTGAGACACGGATGTTCCTGAAGTGCTAATTAATTCTTGTTCTTTTCCTCTTAGTTCTATTAGATTTTTCTCAGATGCATTTTTCTCCGCCTGAGATTTCGTAATGTTAGATTCCAACTCGGTTTTTTCACCAGTAATAGAAGTCTGTTCATCCAAAAGTGCCTTCTTTCTAAGTCTTCTTCTGTCCTCTACCACCGATATGTTTGCCTCAGTCTCGCTCAATTCCTTCAATATCTGGCTCCCTTCAGAATTCAATGAAGATTTTTTCTTGTTTAGAAAAGAAAGTTCGCTTGCAACACTCGTTTGTGCAACGTCAGAATAATTTTCCCTCATTAAGATAATTCGCTGCTTAAGAGATTCAATACTTGATGAGATTCGGATAATTCTTGGATGGCAATGTTTTTCCTGCATTCTTAGCTCAGAAATTCGTTGTGAAAGTTTGTCTAACATGTTAGTTCTAGATTTAATTTGGGATTGTAAAGTAGAATGGCTATGCGATGCATTTCCTCGTTCCGTTTCGGATACTTGTAGCTGCTTCATAAGATAGCGCTGTTTTTCTTCAATTTTCTTAAGATTTGATTTTTTCTTTTGTACGTGATTGCGCAACAATGTAATTGTTTGTAACAATCCTTCCACCGTTGAACTCTGGGAAATAATTTTTGCAAACTTGGATATTTTTGAATTGATATCTATGGTAACAGCGTTTGTTTTGGATTCAAAAAATTCGCCATTAATGGATACCGCCTTGTAACCAGCCTTAGATAATTGGTGTGCATCCTTTCCTGTTTGTGCTAGTATTATGTTTCCAAATAAAAATCTGGCAATTGGAAGGTATTCCCTATCGCATTTAACACAATCAGATAAAATACCTAACAGACCAGGTGTTTTTGGCATCTTCATTCTAAATTCAGGTATTGCATTAAGTGGAATGATTTTTAGCTTGGGCAATCTTTTGTTTCTGGCAACTTGTGCCAAGCTTACTAGTGTTTCAAAATCTGGAACAATTACAGCTTTTATCCAATCAGCACATGCAGCTAAAACTGCACGTTCATATTGTTTATTCCAAGAAAATACTTCGTATACAAAACCTACAATACCCAATTTTTTTGCATCACCTTTTAATTGAGATATTGTATAATCTTCGTGCATTACATCCTTGACAAGTTTAATTTTTTCGTTATAACGATGACCAGCCTTTGATGATTTATCCAAAATTAATTCTAGTTCCACTATATCGTTTTCTATCTTTTTCCTTTGTTCAGAAAGTTTTAACATTTTTAATTCAATTTCTCTAGAATGTTTATCAGAAGATGCTTTAGAAAGTTTGTCAGAAAATTGTTTAAGATTTGTTAATTCATTATCAGTAGCCTCATGCTTTCTAGTATTATCATTGATTTTATTTTCTATAGTGTTTGTCTGTGATGCAGCTTGTGATTTTTCCATTGTTGCATTATGTAATTCGTCTTGAAGAACTTGGATTTTTTTATCTATTACATTTTTTTTGCAGGCTAATTCTGATTGATGATCCAAAACAGATTTAATTTTAGAATCATTGTTTTCAATTTTTTTATTTATGATGTTTTGTTTGCCCTTTATTTTATGAATAGATCTCTTTACCTCTTCAAGTTCTGAATCCACTGTGCCCTGATTTTGACTCATTTTTTCAAGCTCGCTTGTTATATCCGGAAGTCTTTTTTCAATTAGAGTGAACCTTTTTTTCGAAGTTTTTATTTGACCATCCGCATCGGTGAATTTTTCCTGTTCAGTACTCAATCCCTTGTCAATATCTGATTTAGCCTGATTGAACGCATTCACTTTTGTTGCAAAAGCTGACTTTTCTTTATCGATTTTGGAAATTTCATCTCTTAACGTGGATCGTAATTTTTCCAGCCTTTCGGTCTCAGATGAATCATTATTATACTTCTCCTCCTTTACCGTCTTTTCACTCTTAATTTCTCTCAGTTTTTCTGCCGCATCTATAGCCCTAAATCGATCTAATTCCCGACCAATGAATTCATAACGTAGTTTCAGATTTCGCTCAACTTCTAACTCATCTATCTGCTTTTTTACTTCACCCATCTTTGCCATTGCAACTTCCAAACGCTGATCAGCTTCGGTTAACTGTTTCAAAGATTCAGTCTTTTTTTCATCAAAATACGAGAGACCTACCAAATCCTCGATCGTCTTTCTTTTTTCCTCGCTTGACATTTCAGAAATACGTGTCACTGTTCCCTGCTGTACTGCGTTTAATGGGCTAAGATTAGCATTTGCCACTTCAAAGATGTCTAGGATTCGATTCCGGTTGATCTTTTTACTATCCATATGATAAACGCTTTCGCCTTTATCGTTCATTTCACGCGTAATAGTAACTGTATCAGAATCGACAGGAATCTTCCTATCAGAATTGTCAAACTGAACTCTAACACGTGTCAGTTTAGGTCCATGCCTGTTTCCATCAATATCGTGTATGAGTGACCTAAGATTTGGTTGACGCATAACTCTGGCCTTATTCTCACCCATTGCAAAGACGATAGCATCTAGTATGTTGCTCTTTCCAGAACCATTTGGTCCAGAAATAGATACTAGTCCTGGTTCAAAGTTTACGCTGGTATTTTTAAAACCAAATGACTTGAAACCAAAAATATCTACTTTTTTTATATGGACCAATGCATAGATTGATCGTGTAGATCGCGAATATCGAATTCTAACAAGTTTAGTTGACTATGCTAACAACTATTGTGAATATTTTACGAATGAGATAATCTTAATCGTTACCGGCAACGAACTTTTCACATTCAACCTTTGCCTCTGTGTCACTCATTTGTTTGATAGGATGCTTCATAAGATAGGCACTGGCGGAAATAATCGGTCCGCCAAGCCCATCGTCTAGGGCAATTTTTGCTAGTCTGATTGCATCAATTACTATTCCCGCAGAATTTGACTTATCATCAACTTCAAGCCTAACTTCCATATTATATGGAATGTTTGCCCACTGTTTTCCTTCTATCCTCATGAACATTAGCTTGGTATTGCCCAAAAATGGAATAAAGTCAGAAGGGCCAACATAAATTTGGTCGTCATCAAGACGCTTATCAAGCTGACTTTGAACACTTTCGGTTTTAGATATCCTCTTGCTTACAAGCCGTTCCTGCTCCTTCATGTTAAGAAAGTCAGTATTACCGCCAACATTAATCTGGTATGTTTTTTCTATACTTGCTCCTCTATCATTACACAGCCTAGCAAGAGTCCTGTGAACAATTGTAGCACCTACCTGACCTTTTATATCATCACCAATAATGGGGATGTTTTTATCCGTAAATTTTTGTGCCCATTCCTTGTCAGAAGCAATGAATGCAGGCATACAGTTTACAAAAGCAGTATTAGTATCGAGACAAATTTGTGCCCAGAATTGAGTTGCCTTCTCAGATCCTACTGGCAAATATGATACTATAATTTCAGCACCAGTCTCCTTTAGGATGTTTTTAATTTGCTTTTCCAGTTCGTCTGTACTTTTTTCACTTTTAATTGGTTTGACCTTATTTTCGACCCAAATTCCTACTCCGTCTAGAGCAGGACTTTCATAAACCAAATATTCTGTCTTTGGCATCTTATCCTTTGGAATCCAATCAACCATGTTTGGATATTCATAAATTGCTTCGTTGATTGATTTGCCAATTTTGTTTTCACCAACATCGAATCCTGCCACAAAATCAATATCATATATCCCATAATCACGCAATTTATCATGAATAATTCCAATTACCATTTGTGAAGTATTTTGCCTGTAGTATTCTATTCCCTGAATTAGTCCAGAAAAACAGTTGCCTATACCAACTAAGGCAACTTTGATTTTTTCAACCATTTGTGGTCTTGCCTCTTTAGAGTGTTTTAAGGTTTACATGATTTTATACATAGTTTTTTTTAAGTCAGAATTTTATACATGGGTGGCTGCTTCAATTTATGATTCAATCAGGAAAACCCGTTCAAGATATTTCCATAACAGAAGGCCTGTCAATTGATAAAATTTTTGAAAAGATGTCAAAATCTGGTGGATTTGAATCACGCAACTTGGCTGATGGTCTTTTCGTGTTAACTGACATGATCAATGATGAGAACTGCCTAAAATTTTTGTCGTTTGTTGGAGCCATTATATCAACAGGATTAAGAGGAATAATAAAAGACATGATAAAAAACAAATGGTTTGACGTAGTGATTACAACATGCGGCGCGCTAGATCATGATATCGCAAGACATTTTTCAAATTATAATGAAGGATCATTTACTTTGGATGATGTAAAACTTGCAGAGGAAGATATTCACAGATTAGGTAATGTTTTAGTTCCAATGGAAAGTTACGGTCCACTCATTGAAAAAAAGTTACAGGCATTTTTAGAAGAAGAGTACAGCAAAGGAATTAGAGAAATGTCAACCGAAGATATATGTAAAATGATTGGAAAACATCTAGGCGATGATTCGTTTCTTCACTGTGCATTTAAGAATGATGTAAAGGTAATAGTTCCGGGAATTATGGATGGTGCTGTAGGAAGTCAGATCTGGATGTTTTCACAGAAACACCCAGATTTTAAACTAAATATGATTAAAGACGCAGATACGCTTTCAAGCATTATCTTTAAGGCAAAAAAATCAGGCGCACTTATGATTGGAGGTGGGATATCAAAGCATCATACACTTTGGTGGAATCAATACAGAGATGGTCTAGATTTTGCTGTCTACATTACTACTGCGCAAGAATTTGATGGAAGTTTGAGTGGTGCATTGATTCGCGAAGCAATATCCTGGGGAAAAGTAACACAAAATGCAAGACAAACAACAATACATGCTGAAGCGACAACAGTTTTACCATTCTTGTACTCTGCGTTATTATCAAAATTGAAATAAAGTAATTATAACAGGTTTATTCCTATTATAGCAATGACGAATGTAATTAACATAAGAGAGACGTCACCGATCAATATTGAAGGTGGATCTATTATCAATGGATTTCCATCAACCGGACTTACAAGCGCTATTGCAACAGAATTAATTATTAACACATCACAGTTTGAACTTGCTGCAAATATAGACTCGGATAATTTTCCTCCAATATCCATAATTAAAAATGGTGCGCCAAACTATCCAACTAGGATTTTTGTAAATAATAATATCAAAACTGCAATTTTTTCTTCATATGTAACAATTGATGTTTCTTTGCATAGAGATACGGCAAGAATGATATTAAATTGGGCTGCAGAAAAAAAATGTTCGACAATTATTAGTAGTATCACAATTAGAAGTGCATTTCAAGAAATAATGGGTGTGGCATCAACTGGAACTGCAAGAGGTAAACTTGTAGAATCTGGAATTAAAATAGCAGAAAATGCAGCGATTCCTGGAATTCCTGGCGTTCTATTAAATGAAGGAATGATTAGTGGCAAGGATGTAATTGTTTTACTTGTAAGCTCTGAAAGTGATACGCCTGATTTGAGAGCTACCTACAATCTGTGTGATAGCCTATCAAAGTTAGTACCAGGAATTTCATGTAATCTCTCACTATTAGAAAAGCAGGCAAGGCAAATAGAGAAAGAGATGAAGCAAGTAGAAACAGAGAGTAAAGATCTTAGTAATAATATGTACAGATAAACACTATTACCATGTTTTGAAATTATATTTTTAGTTAAGTTCTGTTTAATTACTGGAAGAATTTTTCAAATCAATTTCAATTTTTGACACATTGCGTTTTTTACCATCCTTAGATACTAATGAATCAGAAGATATACGAACATCACCAATCTCATAACCAACCTCATTCATTCGTTTTACAATCATTTGAGAAACATCAATTGCCTGAGTAATACGCTTGCCACGCCCTGCTATTGTGACAATCGGTAAAGATGCAAGTTGTGTCAAAGTTGCAGTCACATATGACATAATTGGTTTTATTCCTATGAAAATTGTGTTATGTGTTTCATGCGTTGGTTTTGATTCTTTCTCTGCTTGTGGTTCAGCCTCTGCTTGTGGTTCAGCCTCTGCTTGTGGTTCTTCAACAGGTTCATCTACATGAGTTTTTTGAAATTCAGAAAGTATTTCTTCCGCATCACTTTTTTTATTCTCAGAATCCATTTTATTATAACTGTATTAGTATATGATTAAAAGTTTATGAACCAATTACTTTTTTCTCAAATTTTCTTTTTCAATATATTCTTCTAGAATTTTTTCAATGTCATCTTTGTTTGATGTTTTTACCATCGAAACAATTTCATCGTCATCAATCTCATAACAATTTAAAATTTCATTGTGATCTTTGTAGACTAGCATGATTTTGTTTTGATGAATACAATGATACAATGTTTCGGGTTCCATTTTGTCAGGCTGGATTTTAATTCCATCTTTACCAGATGATAGAGGATATGACATGATTGAATTATTTTTTATACCACCAGTTAATTGTCTTTTCGATATCATAATATCCCCTTTTGTATTATCTAATTTATGAAGCAAAGAATTGTACTGCATATTGATTTTGATTATTTTTATGCACAATGTGAGGAAATTAGAACGCCTGATCTAAAAACAAAGCCAGTAGTTGTCTGCATGTTCTCTGATAGAGGTGGTGATAGTGGCGCCATTGCTACTGCAAATTATACGGCAAGGGAATTTGGGGTAAAATCAGGTCTATCAATATTGTCTGCAAAACAAAAGCTAAAGAATAGAACTGATTCCGCTTTTCTGCCTGCTGACTTTGAATATTATTCAGACATGTCTGAGAAATCTATGAATATAATCAAAAAATTTGCTGATGTCTTTGAATATGTTGGACGGGACGAGGCCTATCTTGATGTGTCAGAAAAAGTTGAGCGAGATTTCACCAAGGCTAGCCATATTGCACAGCAGATTAAAAATGAGGTTAGGGAAAAAACTAAACTAACATGCTCTGTTGGCATATCACCTAACAAACTATTATCAAAAATTGCATCAGGCTATAAGAAACCTGACGGATTAACCACTGTTACTCCAGACAACATTTCCGAATTTATGGAGACATTAAATCTAAGTGACATACATGGTATCGGAAAAAAGACGCAGCAAAAATTAGCAGAGGAAAACATTGAAACTATTTCAGAAGCAAAAAGCCTTGACATTTTTGCATTGATCAATATGTTTGGTAGAAAATCTGGAACGTACATCTACAATGCCATAAGAGGAATCGATGATGAGCCTGTAACTATAAGAGCGCCTACGTTACAATTAAGCAAAATTTCCACATTAAGGGAAGATTCAGTTGATTATGCATTTCTGGAAAAAAGTCTTCTTGAATTATGTGAAAAATTGCATTTGTCTATTCTCAAGGAGAATAAGATGTTCAGATCAGTTGGAATACATCTCACACAAGATGATCTTTCTACTAAAACAAGATCTAGAATGTTAAGAAATCCTACCTTCAGGCTAGACGAGCTGAAAAAAGTCTCAAGACAGTTACTTAAGGAGGTGCTTGAGGATCAATCAACACTGGTAAGAAGGCTTGGTGTTAAGGTATCTGAATTATCAGATATAGAAGGTCAAAGTGATATAACAAGTTATTTTTGAACTGATGTTTCTTTTTTCTTCATTCGCTTCGTTTCAATTACAGTTACAACAAGTAAAAAGACAAACAGCCACGGCAAAAACATTATTTCACCAGCAATTGAATGATACTCCTCAAATTCAACTGGATTCGTAGAAACCTTTAACGCGAATACTGATAGTGAAAAAATTCTAATTAAATTAATTATGATTGTACCTATTATTCCTAGACCAAAATACAGAGCCTTCCTGTTACGCTGAATATTCATCTTCAACAAAAATGCCATCATCACAAGCGAATAGATAATTATGCTATGTACGCCAGCTGATGGCCAAAAGACTTGCAATACAAATGGACCGTGATCACCTTTCAAAAACATAAGATTGTCTCTTCCCGTGGCAATTCCAAGTTCAAGTGCGTTAATGATCCAGACATTTGCTTCAACCAAATACGGAACAAAATATTGTAATGGACCTAATGTGTCAAATGGAAAAAATGTATCTAGGGATAAGATTATCGCACTTCCTCCAAGAAAAACTGGACCTGCAATAACTATTCTAATCCATTTTTTACCAAACAAAATTACCGCAGCAGAAATTACAAAAATTGTTATTATTACAAAATCCCACAACCATCCCCAAGAATAAATACAGCCCTGAGGATTTGCCACCTCACAACCCACAACATTAAACGCAGGTGCTGCATTCAGTATGTAATCGTGTAATCCAAAGTCTAATGCAACAAAATAAAGTATTGTAGCAATAGCTAGGGGAATTCCAAAAATTAAACGGTTTTTTGAAACTACAAATTTTATTCCTACGATCTCTGCTACAATAAATGCAAGCCCAAACAGAAATCCGCCACGCCCTTGATTCCAGCTCATACTAAACGTGTCTGAATATGCAACAAATACAAATAGAATAGGACTTGCGATTAGCAGTATAGCAAGGATTGTGTTTTTATGCATCATTGTCAATTTAAAAAAGTTCAATAAATAAGCTATACCGGAGAAATCGCCTTGATACTATTAAAAAAATTCAGAAATTGATTTTTGCTTTAACATCTTAAGCAACCTGCCCCTAGAAAGCCATTCAGATTTACCTACACTCATTCTTTTTGATGCAAAACTAGTTCCGTCATCAAAACTTTCTGCAATATATGGCTCTTTTTTCATTGCTGCACGTATAGCTTCTCTAATCTGCCAAACGCCCACAGGAACTGCGTATTCTGGTCTAATTTCACGCAGCACAAGAACAGCGGCTTGAATCTTTTTCTCCGCAAGATACTCTGCCACACCAAGCTTTGCTGCAAAATATGCACCGGCAATTGCAGGTGGGTGATCAATTCCCCTTGCGTCTTCACTATCAAAACCAAAGCCAATATTATTTCCGTCATGCCATGCTTCCAGCATCTCAAAAATCCAACGATGAGGGAACAAAATAACTGAAAACATATTTCCTAAATGATCATGTGAAAAAACGCGACAGGAATCAATCAAATCAAATTCTAGAACTTCGGATACAAGTGATTTTGATATGATGTCATCAGTAGCTGTAATACTCCATTTTGTTGGAACAAGTTTTCTTTTTTTACCAAACATCCCAACACTAAAACATTTTTGAATTTTTGAAATCTCAATACCGCTGTTATACAATGTTAGTACTGCATCCTGTGCCTTTAGATCATGATCATAGTAAACCCGTTCAATTGATTTTTCTGCCCTGCCACCTGAAAACTTGGCTGATTTTATATCTCCGATGGGACCAAACGGTGGACTTTCTCCATCTATTGTGGTTACTGGAAAAGTAGTTTTATGGAATTGTAGATCAGAATCGATTGAACGTGAAGACATAGCAACTTCATGAAGATTTTCAATGAATCTACCTTGTGTATTTTCTACTGTTAACTTTTGAACACCTCTAACTAAATTAAGTCTAAAGTTTACAATCTCTTCTAGACTTTTTCCAAGCCACTGTTCAGGATTATCAAGTAAAGTAGTATCTCCATGTATAGGCGGCAGCATTGGTCCTACGCCAACTTTGGGATATCCATATGAACCAACAAAAACTGAAGGAGGACTAGAACCACTAATTGAATCTGACGTGAAAAGATTTCCATATTTTGACAGATATTCTTGCCAATTACTTTGAATTCTCTTTCTTATCTCAGAACTAGAAAAATTAGATGATATCTTCATGTACTCTTGTAAAAGATCATCAAAAATATCTTCTTTGTCGAGAACATTATTGACTAAGTATTGACAGCAGCCTATGTTAAACAGCAAAAATAAATGACGCTGTTACTTGCAAATCTACATGATTACTGTAGACTGTAAGGATGTAGAATCAATACTTCACGAACTTGCAATATATGTCTCAGATCAGGTAGTAGCTATGCCTGCAATGAAATTACACCAGTTTGTATTGGCTCCCATTGTGGATGATGAACCCGTTGATCAAGCTAAAGTTATAACTGCAGTTAAAGAATTCTTAGAATCGATAGGGGAGAAAAGTAATTTTGGCGTAATCTCAAATGGAGATTATGTTGTAATCAAATCAATTTTTGGCAAGAAGATTGAACGTTCAGCAAAACCTGTTGGTGAGATGTTTTCATGTGCACATTGTGGTCATGTGACTAGGTATGAAGTCGAGCATAACAACCACGTTAAAATTCATTATTTATAGCCAAAATCGTACCAATTATCCAAAAATTTGTTCTATACTGGACTGTTTATATTCATAAAATCATCATGTAAATCATTGTCCAGGGGAAGTAATTCACAATCAGAACACCTTTGCGATGAATGTGGTGCCTCATTTTTCACCAAAGAAGGACTCGAGAAGCATTTTCAACACCAGCACGGCATTTACTGTGAAACATGCCCAATTGATATAGCAGTCCAGAAAATCACAGACATCTTTAGGAAAAAAATAACAAATTAAAACTTGCATAGCTTTTTTAATTCTAAAAAAATCTAATATGAAATGAACAGAAATATTATCGTTGCAGCGGCATTTTTTGGTATTGTTATAATTGTGATTGCTGGGTTTTCCTCATACTATTTTTCCCTTCTTGAGGCACAAAATATGCCTATGATAAAACCGACTTCAATGATAAATCTTGAAAACGGTTCACCTGCATTAGGTTCAGAGAGCGCTCCTATAACAATAGTAGAGTTTGGTGATTATCAATGTGAATCTTGTTACTACTGGTTCCACAATACTAGATCTACTCTAATTGATAATTATATAGAAACAGGAAAGGCAAAACTAGTTTTTGTCGATCTGCCATTCTTGGGGCGTGATTCCATAACAGCTGCACAAGCATCTTACTGTGCTGAGGATCAAGGAAAGTATTGGGAGTACCACACAATGCTTTACACTTTTCAAGATGGAGCACCTGACAGTGGGTGGGCTAACCAAGACAGACTCAACTCATTTGCATTCACGTTGGAGATGAACATGGATGAATTTAACGACTGTATGGATTCTTCAAAGTATAAAATACGTGTCAAGGCAAATTATAACGAAGCGGTAAAAAATGGCGTACAATCTACGCCAACATTTATAATAATTTCATCGGATGGTACAACAAAAAAATTTGCTGGAGCACAACCATATTCTGTATTTGCAGCAACAATAGAATCAATGCTTTGAATTGAATCACTTTAAGCTGGTGTTTTCAAGTTATTCATATGTTCTTCTTGCCGGAATAATTTTTGTTTGTATGCTTATACCGCTATCCATACTGTCTGAATTTCTTTTTATTGAACCCTTTTTTGTGATTCATGTAATTGAAGACAGGACGTTTGGTTTTACATTGCTTGTCGCCATTTCTTTTATGTCAGCAGTTGTAATTCCCATGAACATTTACAGAATAAGAACTCTACAAAAAAGTACAACAAAAATTGGTGGAAGTTTACTTGGTTCCATAATTGGCGCCTCAGCTGGAATTTGCAGCTGTGGCCCGATCGGTTTTTCAATCATATCTACATTTGGAACTGTAGCTGGAACAGCAACCGCATTTTTAACAAATTATGAAATCCCACTTCGCCTTGCTTCACTTGGGCTTCTGTGTCTAGTTTACTATACTACAGCAAAATCAATTTCCATTGAATGCAAAATTCAATAACAATTCTCCGATTTGATATTAGAATATTTGTTGATTTCCAAATGATCTATTCAAAATAACAATTTAGCCAATCTTTGATAACCCAGTTTCATATCCACTAGTTTTTTTACCATATTTCAGTTAATGACAAAAATCTACATTCCAATCAGACCTAACAGAAGCACTTCTAACATTAATGAAGAAGAAGAAGAAGAATAGACCTGATTCAAAACCATTTGAAATTAAATCTTAGATTATTTGTCACATGAAAATTGGTAAGCAGAACTTTTACATGAAAAATATCATTCAGGATAATCTCATGGAGTCTCGCTGTGATCCCACGTGGAATAATATACCGGACTAATTTCCAAGATGGCTGATTGACCTGCTTTTACTCCGTCCATCAATACTTTTGCTACTTTGTTTTCCAAGTCACCAGTATACTTTATCATAATTCTTTCAGCTATCGGTATGTTGTTTTCAACGTCCGTTGATATTTTCACCAAGGCCCTTCCCCTGACGCCCATGTATGGAAGATTCTCGTCGTCGATACAAAAGTACACCATATTCTTGTGTCGAGTGTTTTGAACCTTCTTTGATGTCTTGGATGTTTCAACATACAGTTTTTCGTTTTCATACAAAAACCAGACAGGATGGATGAACGGATCACCGTTCTTGTCAACAGTACCAAGTAAAAGATTTAGTTTTTTATCTGTGAGAAACTTGACGGTTTGTTCTTCTGTCAATTGGGAACCAAAACCTGGACTGCCATGAACAATCTTCATAACTTCCTCAATCCTTTTTTTTCCAATCTGATACCCAATATTTCAAAGAACACTTTACCAATTCTTTTCTGGTATGCTTTCTTAGATCCCTTTTACACTTGGGACAGACTGAATCCATGATTATCCATAGAATCATCTCATAAAAAAACCAAAATTATGCGTCCCATGCCTAATCTATATAGAATTGATAGATCGCATCTATATACTGGAATCGCGTAATAATATCAAGCGTGTTGAGGGTAACGCCGGGCAAATTCTAGATGAAGCGCCCAAGAATAAACCCTATAATACCGTGAAGACAGTTTTTTTTTCTGTCTTCAAACCGGTAGTTTTTCTCTGAAAACATTCAAGTGTTCTGATGATTTTTGTTTCATAGATGCTAAACCGTATTGTTCTGTTCTTTGTCTTTCTTGGAATTTTTTCTGCATCGTTTGCAATTGGTGCCGAGGTTCAAGTTTCTGAAGAAGAGAGTGCAATAATTTTGGAAGAGCTTGAGTCATTGATTGACGAAATAGATGCTGTTGGGATATTTGGCCACAACACATTGCTTGCACTTCCAATGTTCATTCCAGGGTTTGGCATTGCATGGGGTGCATTTGCAGCATTCTCTACGGGAATGGCCTTTTCTGTACTGCAGGACGCCAACCCGATGCTAGCAAACATTCCATCGCTGACTATCCTATTCATGTCACCCTTTGGGTTGATGGAAATTGCAGCCTATTCGATAGCAATGTCCCGCAGCTATATGATCGTCCACAAGATGATCAAAAGAATGCCAATCCGCCCAGATTTACGCGTAATTGGGCTCGAGGTGGCTATTCTGGTTGGACTGCTACTGGCTGGCGGATTTCTTGAGTACTACTTTATTGAAAATCTGCCTACAGACATGCCGCAAATTTAGAATTATTTTATCAGCTTTGTGGTGTGTCGGTACAAGTCGTGGAGACCATTTCCGTCCAACTCGTCCTCAAGCCTCCTTCCAGTCTCGTGATAATATTGGTGCTCTATCAGCCTTATCTTTTCAAAGAGATCATGATTCTTTGACCTTCTTTTGAGATCCTTCCATTTAGCAACAAGTTCTCTTAGCTCAGATTTTTTCATTTCATTTTGTATAAATAGAAGCGTTAGTTAGGTTTTTCATGGCAGAAGAGGAAGACCCACACGCACTGCTTGACAGGTTGGAGCACGACTTGCGCAGCATGGAGTTTAACCGACCATACGATATAATCCCAATTCGCAAATTGCAAAATAAGATTCTTGATTTGAAAAACAAGATGCAGGAATCTGATCTAGCGTTCGGCCAAGTCTAAAAATATTATCTTCGTCTTTCGTAATATTCAACTGGATAGTCAAACTGCTTGTTATAGTCAACGGCATTCCAAAACTTTTCGTCGTCAATGTCCTTCCCCTCAGACAGCCAGACGTTCAGAACCTTTTGCATGTATAATTTTGTCGTGTCGTCTATGTCAGGCCTCTTTCCCGCGCGCTTTTCTATCTCGTCCCGGTTTTCCTTGAACATCGTTAGAAGTTTCTTCAGCTCCCTGCCATTCAGCATGGATTGTTTTTCCTTAAATTCGGCGATTTTTTGCTCTTTGGATTTTCCAAATAATCCCATGGCAAAATAAGGTATTTTGCTCCTTTAAGTATAATCTAGTCAGCCTCAGGTATTACTGAAGAATGATGTGAGGTGATTCTCCATCCAGCATCACTTTTGTGATAGACAAATGAGAACCTTGCATTAATCGTCTTGCCGCCTGTCACAAAGTTGTAATGACCGGTGTTTACAGCAGCCGACTCAAAAACATGAGGGTTTTCTGATACAATCTGAACCTCAACGGGAGATTTTAGCAAGTTTTCAAAATATTCAAGGATCAGTTCATGCCCGACCCTTTCCTTGCTGGAAAAGGTTCCCAGCAGAATCCCATCATCCCGATAAAGACTGGTAACTTGCTTTGCGTCACCGCTTTTTACTGCGCTGGTCCATTCTTGCAACAGTTCAGAGGCAGTAGAATCCGACATCTTGATCAATCCGATTGGTCTATTCTTTAGGCTTGCGTTCCGACATTCTGCCAGCTTCGCCACTTTTTATCTCGCTAAATCCATCTAGAATTTCGCTGTCGCTTAATTTTGATTCTGAATTAACTAAATCATTTTCCAATTTTTCAATCCTTTCTTTGACCATGTCAATCTCCGACTTGGCGCTGAGCGTATAGAGACCACTTTCCACCTTGCCGCCCTCTACAATTTTTTGAATGCGTTTTAGCGTATTCCTATGGCGCTCGTACGAGTTGATAATAATTTCATACAATGCGCTATCCTTACTCCACCTGTCCATTTTGAACAGTTTTTCCATGTCCTCGGTATGGCTGTCTATTTCGGCGATGGTTGCCTCAATGTACTTCCTAACCTCCTCGATTCTTTCAGATTCGCTAGCCATTCTTTTTACGATAACTATAGGAAATGTTCAGTTTTTAGATGTTTTTTGTATTTTTGAGTATCAGAAAAATAAACAGTTTTTCCGTTTTTTAGGCACAGGTAGCAAGCCGTTGGTTTTTCGTGATGGTGCGGTGCGCCCTTTACGCAAAGATAACATTCTGCATTGGATTCCTCGGAAGTCATGTGGATCTGGGATCAACATCGTTTTAGATAAGTCTGATCGCCATGCTAATTTTGGCTATTTTTTCATTTTATCTAAAACCGAATATGTCTTTATGACACACAATCTGTATTTTTCAAATTTCTTATTTGCACTTGTTAATTTTGGTGCAGAGCCAAGATAATCTAACTCCCTGATGTAATTTACAATCCTTTGTTCATTTGGTTCTAGCTTGTGCGCATATCTGTTTCTGATACTGTTTATCAATTCGACATTTTTTTTGACTTTGCCCTTGATCAGACCAGATTCAGTCAGTATGTCCATTTTGAGATTTGATGTGAATAATGTACTATCAATTGATTTTGAAGGAATATTGAATTTTTTTTCTAAAATTCTATCTATTGTATTTTCAATGTAGATATGGCCCACCATAAACAGATCCCGCTCATTTGTGGTCTCAAGAATCTTTTTTAGATCAGAATTAGATAGTGATTTTCGCATAATTATCCTATTTTACATATTTTATTCCAGTAGATATATTAACGGTCTTCAAATTAAAAATTTGAAGTAGTAAAATGTCATACAGAGGAGAACGAGAAATGCACAAAGCGACTTGTGGAGACTGTGGCAATGAATGTCAAGTTCCATTCGAGCCAAGACAAGACAAGCCAGTCTATTGCAACGAATGTTTTCCGAAACACAAACCAGAAAGCCGAGGAGGCTCAGGATTTGGTCGAGGAGGCTCTGGCGGCAGAGGAGGCTCTGGTGGCAGAGGAGGCTCAGGTGGCGGAAGATTTGGCGGCGGTGGAGGCTTTAACCGAAGACCGCGAGAAATGCACAAGGCGACTTGTGGAGACTGTGGCAAGGAATGTGAAGTTCCATTCGAGCCATCAGGAGACAAACCAGTCTATTGCAGCGAATGTTTTCAAAGTCATAGAAGAAACTAGAATCATACTAGTATAATGGACAAAACAAACCCAATTCGCAAGTATTACGTTGTGCCAATTGTGATAATTATTTTATCAATACTGGTTTTTCTAGGTTTCAAATGATAACAAGAAAACAACTCCTAGCTTCGATTGGCGTCGGCATTCTCGCAATAATTTTTATTATTAGATTTTTGAGCTGATGTGGTCGCATCATGAACGAGTTAATTGCTGTCCTGTGCATTGGCTGTCTTGCCGGCGGCTGGATTATTTACATGATTGGCAGGAAAAAATGGAAAGGAAAATAGAATTCAAATTAGTTCCGTTTTGTCAGTAAAACTGTCATTTTACGCCTAGAAAAACGGGCGATTTGACAGTATTTTATTTATAGAGTGCAAAGACCGTTAGATTGTGAAGCAATCAGCCAAAATTACAATTGCAGCAATTTTAGTAATTGGCGTGTTTTCGATATCAATTCTAACTGTTCCAGCCTTTGCAGAATGGGACAAATTCAACTATCCACAAATTCAAGGAACCGTTCCAGTTTCATCAGGAGATGACTTTGAGCAAAAAAATGGAATTGCTCTATCTGTTGCAATGGCAGTTGGTGAGAATTCTGTCTCAGATGGAAAGGCAATGTATGCCAAGCTTGCAGATGTCAACGGATTCCTGGTTCACAAAGTCATACTGATTACCGAGGATCATGGATATTACAAAGTCCTAGTTGACGCAGGAAACGGTGAGGCACTCTATGTCTCTGATATGATAAAAAAGGATTACAGCCACAAAAAGCATTCAGATAAAAAACACAGCGATAAAATGAAAAACTACTTCAAGGGAATGTCTGACGAGCAGATAGCAGAAAAGAAGCACCAATTCAAGGAGATGGGCGAGGCGTACAAATCACTATCAATACAAGACAGGGCCTCGTTGATTGTTCATTTCATGCAGGCAAAATTGCAGTGGGACACAATGTCCGATGACGAGAAAGCCCAAAAGAGGGCAGACATGAAGCAGATGTTCAAAGAGTATCTTCCTCTGACACTTGAGGAAAAGAAGCAAAAGCTTCACGAGTACATCCAGTCTCTAAATTAGTTCCGTTTTGTCAGTAAAACTGACATTTTACGCCTAGAAATTATACTACTTTGCCAATATCCCAGCAGTCTTCACCAGCCCGGAACCCTTTGCAACAAGCGAGCCAATGAAGATTGCAGCGGCAACCAGTACGATGCATCCAGCTTGTGCAATTTCAAATTGATATGACATGATTATGCCTGAAACAGTAGCGAATACGGCAAACGACATTGAGAGAATCACTGTCTGCTTGAAGGAGCGTGCGTAAAGCATGGCCGAAACGTTGGGGAGTACAAATAATGCGGAAATTAGGAGCACCCCAACCAGCTGCATCGATATGACAACGGTGACGCCAGCCATGGCGATTAGAAGATAACTCATCTTTTCCACGGGAATTCCAGAGGCTTTGGCCTGCTCCTCGGAAAATGTAGAGTATAGTATTTTCTTGTATGTAAAGAAAAGAATGGTTAGGATTATGCCGGCCATTGCAAGTATTGCAACAACATTTTGAGTGTCAACTATCGCTGAACCAAACAAGAATTCCTCAATGTCATGAAATTCAAAATCCTCCGTTAAACTGACCAATATTACTCCGGCACCCAGTCCGGTTGACAGTAAGATTGCAACTATTGCATCGCCTGAAATATCAAATTTTTGGCGGATTTTGGTGAGGCCCAGTGCGCTAAGTATGGCTACTGCACATGCAATCCATAATGGGTAAATTCCAATGAAAAGGCCAAATGCCACGCCCCCAAATGCAGAGTGTGCCAGGGCATCCCCAAACAGGGAAAACTTTCTCAAAACCAGAAACAGCCCTACGACACTGCAAAGCAGGGAAATGGCAATTCCAGATATCAGCGCATGCGGAATGGACTCGTATGATACGGCTTCAAAAGTCATTGTACATCAATGGTGATGCATATGCATCTGCATAGAAGTCTCTGAATATTTCTTGAGCATCTCATCATCTGAAAAGAATTCCTCGGAAATGCCATGGAAGAAAAGTGTCTTGTTAAGGCAGGCTACCTTGCTGGCAAGCCTTTCCACTGCGTCCAGGTCGTGTGATGCCCATATTATTGAAATTTTTTCCTTGGTGTTTAGCTCGCCTAAAATCTGAAAGAATAGATCCTGATTGTATTGATCAATTCCGGTAACTGGCTCGTCCAAAACTAGAATTTTTGGCGAGTTGACCAGTGCCTTTGCAATAAAGACACGTTGTTGTTGTCCAACTGACAAGTCTCCAATTCTTCTGTCAGCCAGCTCGTGCATCCAGACCTTTTGCAGCGCTTCATCTACTTTTTTTGAATCACTGGAGTTTTGGCTCATGGATAAAACCTCTCTAATTGTTGCCGGAAAATTTCTGTCCACCACTGGTTTTTGTGGCACAAATCCTACCTGTGATAGGTATTTTCTGGAGTCTCGTATATCCTGGCCAAAGAACTTGATTGTTCCATCATACTGTGTGCGCAACCCAAGCATGCAATGAAACAGCGTAGATTTTCCTGCGCCGTTCGGTCCGATAATTCCCAAAAAGTCACCTTCTGCAATTCCGAAGCTTATGTCGTCTAATGCCTTGATTCCAGAATAATCAACAGACAGCTTTTGAATGTCTACTATCATGGTAAAATCCACGCCTGAATTATTAATAAACATATAAAAAGTTAATAACATTTAGTTAAAATTTTTATATTTCTTAATAACAATCCAGTCATGCCAATCGTCTCAATTTCGCTCACTGAGGAAATTCTCAAGGAGATTGACAACCTCCAAAAGTCGATGGGATTCTCCGGAAGGTCGGATGCCATCAGGGCTGGCATCAGAAGCTTTGTTGCAGAAGAAAAACAAAACGAAAATCTTTCTGGAAACATCAATGCAATCTTACTTGTAGTTCACAACGATGAATATGATGAGCAGGTGAATGGAATAAAGCACAGTTTTGAGGATCTGATTACTACCCATTTGCATAGTAAGATAGAGGGTGAAAAATGCATGGAGCTGTTTATGCTAAAAGGTGATGCAGATTCTGTCAGTAGTATCACTAGGGACTTTCAAAAAAATAAAAGGATGGATACTGTAAAGCTAGTTACTTTATAGAAATTAAGAAAATTAATCTAAAATTACTAATCTTACTCTACTCGTTTTACTTTTACTGCATTTGGGCCTTTTTCGGTTTCGCCAAGTTCAAACTCGACTTTGTCTCCATCGCGGATAGTACCCTCAACCTCAGTCTTGTGGACAAAGAGGTCTTTGGCCTCGCCTTCTCGTTCGATGAAACCAAATCCTTTTGTTTGGTTAAACCATTTTACCGTGCCGGTTTCCATATTGTGATTCCTCAAAAAATGCTATGTATAAACTATATAATCATGCTATAAAGCAAAAATCCTCAAAAATTAGGCGCGATCGCAAAAAATGATCGTATTTAATACATAGCCAGATCTAGTGCGAATTAGACACAGATCAGAGGAAAATCCACGATGCTCCCCAAATTTGTGGTTTTTCTTTGATTTGTGCCTTCTGTATAACGTGATTGTTTATTAGTCAATCGTCCGAATCTCGTACTTTGCAAAAATTATTGGTAAACTTACTGATCAAAAAAATACAGCAAAACCTGATATGGATCTTTGAAAAACTTCATTTTCTCTCTTCGGTTTCCAGCTTACATATACTATCACCAATTAATGCTGAAGAAAATTCCAGATGGCCTATAACTCTATCACCCTTTCTGACCATGGCAAAATCTGTTTTTTTTGTTTTAAGGATTTTTTCTTTGGTTCTGTAACCTCCCTCAATTACTCTGATTTTGAAACGCTTGCTAGCCCTTATGATTAGGCTTCTAGCAACTTTGATATCCCCTATCCATGAGAACATTTCAAAAGTACCAAAATTTTTGGTTGTTATTTTATGGTTGTATGCTCTCGCCTCAAACTTTGATTTGTGTTTTTTTGCCTGACTGTTCATCCATTCTATAGCTTGTTCTGCAAAGCCAGACTCAACACCAAATGTTTCTGATCCACCCATATTCAAATCGCTTTGTAATAATCGGCATTATAATCCTATTAAGAAGATTTGATGCTAGTGGTTTATGCCAGAATATTCAGGATCATCCTGAATTTCTTTGAGAATCAACTGTAGCAGTGCCCTAGTTTTGTCATCAGATTCCTCCATCTCTAATTTTTTGAGTATGTCTGGGTTGTCCTTTAATGACTTTAGGAGTACGTCCCGAATCTCCCCCATAATTGAATACTTGGTTACTCCGTTAAGAATTCGTCAAATCTGCAGAATTTTATCTCGTTGTAAAATAGAATATCGATCATCTGTTCTTAGGAAGATAACATACATAATTTCCATTCACTTTGTTACTTGCATGGTAAAAATTGGTTTAGTTGGAACAGGGATGTTGGGTGAGGCTGTTGGACTTCATCTGCTGGAATCCGGGCATTCTCTGACAGCCTATAACAGGACAAAATCAAAGACGGCAAGCCTTGAGAAGAACGGAGCCACTATAGCTGACACGCCAAAAAATGTGGCAGAATCATCGGAATTGGTTATCACATGCGTCAAGGATGCTGATGCTGTTGGGCAAATCCTGTTTGGTCAGAATGGAATAGTTGCCGGAAAGCACGAAGGCTTGACGGTTGTAGAGATGTCCACAATAAACCCCAACAATGCAATCCAAAATTCAAAAAGGCTCGGTGAGGAGGGAATAAACTCGCTTGAGATTCCAGTGATGGGCGGACCAAATGTGGCTATTCATGGACAGCTTGTGCTTATGGCATCTGGTGACAAGGATGTTTTTGAGGCAAACAAAGAGGTGTTTGACACAATTGCCAACAAGACATTTTTCCTTGGCAAAAGTGGCAGTGCACATAGCATTAAAATTGCAATGAACCTTCAAATCTCACTTTTGGCACTAGCATTGGCTGAGGGAATTACCCTGACAAAGAAGGCTGGATTTGACCCAGAGAAGTTCCTGGAGGTGCTAAACTCGACATATTTCAAGACAGGCATGAGCGAAAACAAGGCGCACAAGATGATAAGGGATGAATTCGAGCCTACATTTACGCTAAAAAATCTGCAAAAAGATTTGGGTATAATCACAGAGGCTGCAAAGGACTTTGGCGCTGTGCTCCCAATGGCTGAGCGTGCAAATGAAATTTACAGGGACGCGATAGACGCTGGGTTTGGCGAAATTGATTATACGGGAATTTTAGCATACATAAAAAAATTGTCTGAAGACTGATTTTATTGTAAAGATATTAAAAGCCAAAAAATAATTAACTGCAATGGGAGTTACGTGCAGGGGAATTTGTGACCAATTCAGGGTAAAAGTTCCTACAAAGCAGCCAAAATATGCGACTGGACATAAAAGATGCACTCTTTGTGCTGCATATTTTATTACACCTGAAAGCAGATGTCCCTGTTGTAAAATGAAGCTAAGAACCCGTGCAAGAAGCAAACTTAGAATTTAGCTTTCAAAAGTGTATTTGCTAATAGTTGTGCAATTTTTAGTGGTTCTGGTATGGAACCCTGCAATGTCATCCTATCAAGTAGCTGTGCCGCTTCTAATACAGTGCAACCCTCATTTCGTATGTACAAATTGTATGATGTGTGAAGAGTAATTTTTTCACGTGATCCTAGTTTAGAATATTCGGCAAGTTTTGATTCGTAGGATTCGGGAAAATGATGCTTGATTGCCTCTTCAATACCTGACGATTCCTCATATGTAACGCCAATCACTGGCAGTCCTGTCTTTTCCGAGATCCTTTTCACATCCACTATGTTATACAATGAAATTACGATTCCAGATATCAGCAAAAAACTAACATCGGGTCTGTCAAGTTTTTCATGCATTGCTAATATAGCGTCGGTTGCATCGTCTCCTCCTACTGTAGAGTGGCCAAAAACAAAGCCATCAATAACTAAATCTGTTGACATCACGATGCCAGATAGGACTGACTTTTTGGAAGTTTGTGAAAAACTCTCAGCAATTGCTAATCCGCGAATGCCCTTTTTCTCAAGATGAAGATGCCTCATTTTGTTTTCTCCGGTATGACCTGTAGACTATACCAGTGATTACTATTACTACTGCAGTGATGGCAGACCATACTCCAAATGCAGCAAAATCAAATTCTGCCATGTTTTACCTAGTCAATAGGGATAAAATAAATACATTAGAAATTAGCTGAATTGCATGCCTGAGTTTATCTGTGAGGAGTGTGGTAAGCGAGAATTTCACGAAAACAATGATACACTGAAGATGATGATAAAGATACACGAAAAGTTCTGCCGCAAGAAAGTGGGAGAAGATTACAGCTTTATGCATCGTGATGACGAACATGACGAGCCTATGGACGCTGAAAGGGCAAATGATGAGAAAGACATCCCTATACTAAAATAATCTATTGAAACTAAAACTAAGAAATTATTAGAGTGACAAAAAGACATCAACTAAATTGTCTGATCACGAATATGATCTAATTGTGGTAGGAGCCGGACCGGCAGGATCATCAGCAGCATATGCCGCTGCAAAAAACGGCATCAAGGTAGCCCTGCTGGAAAAGGAGGAGAATGTTGCTCAAACGGTAAGGACCAGCGGCGTAACATGGATTGACTATGCAAAAGAGTTTGGCATACCGGAAGACTGCTACAATCCAATTAGAACATACAACTTTTGTTCCCCAAACAACATAGCCTCAATTAGTGATGACAAACCAAAGGCAGCAGTACTAGATGTACGAAAGACCTTCAGATTTTTGGCAGACCAGGCAAAAAAGAATGGGGCAGAAATTTTCGTCAACACAAACGTAACTGAAGTGATTACAGAAAATGGAAAGATTGTTGGAGTAAAGGCATCATCCTCAAACAATGAAATGGTTTTTCGTGCAAAGATGGTGATTGATGCCAGCGGATTCCAGTCAGTTGTATCAAAGTCACTTGGCCTCGTAAAACAGTGGAAGAGGTTTGGCGTGGGTGCAGAATACGAAGCAGAAGTTGAAAATGTAAATGCAGATACGTGGTGGCTGATGGTAGGTCAGATGTACTCTCCGGCTGGATATGCTTGGATATTCCCACTTGGAAAAAACCTAGTACGAATAGGAGTTGGAATAGGAAAGCCTGAATCAGAGGTGGATCCTACTGAAAGGCTGGACGAATTAATTGAAAAAGGGGTAGGACCAATCAAGGACTTGGGTAAGATAACAAAGAAGGAATTTCATTATGGGTTGATCCCTAACGAAGGACTTTCACGCAAGACAGTTTATGATAATTTAATTTTGGTAGGTGACACTGCTGGCATGGCAAATCCTCTGGTGTTGGAGGGAATTCGTTACGCGATAAAGTACGGTAGAGTTGCTGGAGACACAGCCAGCAAAGCTATCAAGTCTGGTGACACTTCAGAGAAAGCCTTACGACACTATGAGGAAACATGGAAAAAAGAGATAGGGCCAAAAATAAAATCCGCACATAAAGTTCAAGCCAAGTGGCTAAAACTATCTGATGATGACTGGGACAAGGAAATTGGTATCATAAGCAACCTAACAGCAGACGAATTCTTGGATTTTATCAGGGCAGATTTTACGGTATCAAAAATGGTAAAGTTGGCAACACATCATCCAATGCTGGCTGTTCGGCAGTTCTTCAACATTGTCAAGGGTGCTTGAATGGATAAGACATCTAAGGTATTTGATATTTGGGCAAAAGCCGGAAGGGCTGAAGAGATGGAAGAAGGACATGGAGTGACCGTAGGCAAGTTTCTAGGCAGTATTTCCTTTGATAAGCCATTTTCGTTCCTGGACATTGGATGTGGCAACGGCTGGGTTGTTAGAAAAATTGCACAACTCCCAAAGTGCAAAAAGGCAGTAGGAATAGACAAGAGCAAAAATATGATAAAAAGAGCCGTATCGAAACGGGCTTCAAAAAAGGAAAAATACACGTGTACTAACCTTGAATCCTGGAACTACGCCGGAAAGTTTGACGTGGTTTTTTCCATGGAATCCTTGTACTATTCAGTACCGATGGAACCAGCACTAAACAAAGTTTTCAAGATGCTCAAAGCTGGCGGTTTCTTTTACTGTGGGACTGATTTTTACAGTGACAATCATCTCACCAAGAGATGGAAAAAAGTTATGAAAGTACCAATGGACTTGCGTTCTAAAACTGAATGGAAAAAGATGTTCAATGAAGCTGGCTTTAAGACAACTACAAAGCAAATCAAAGACACAAAACATAGGGCAAAATGGAAAAGGGAATTTGGTACACTATTTGTTACCGGAAAAAAAATCTAGGCTTTTCTTTTTCTTTTTCTTCGGATATATACAATGGTTCCAACTATTATTGCACCAATGATTGCTAAAACAATGCCAGTGTATGATGTACCCTCAGAGCTGGCTTCTATCTCGGAAATAGGAACGGTTGGAAGTTCAGTTTGTCCTTCAACTACGAGAAAACTAGTGTTATAGATATCAGGTCTTAATGCTTCATCTGATGAGGCAAAGATCTTCAGCGTATTTGCTCCAACACCAAGCTGTGAAGTTTCTGCTTCTGTTAGTACAATTTCAGACAAATTGTTGTTAACTGGTATGATGCCTGATGCAGAAGTTTCGCCTTTAGGATTTGAGATGAAATAATGAATTGTAGAAGAATCTGTTGTCTGAACTGAAATTGAAAGTGGTTTTTTCAAATCCACAACATCTGAAATCTCAACATCAGTAATTTTTGGAAATTTAATTTGCTCAAACTTTTTCCACTTGCCAGCCTCAAAAGGATATCCTATTGAATCAAATGACTTTATGGTAATGGTTCTTGATTCAGGGGAATAGTTATCGAGATAAAATGGTCCGTTACTAATTACGGCGTGTTCGTTTTGGTCAATCCATTTAATTGCTGCATCATAGCGTTCTTCAAAGTATTCCCATTGATGTTGTGAATTTTGTAATGATGGGGGAATGTATCTTGATTCTTTAAATTCGGCAAGATATTCACGAATTATTTTTGCATCGTTTGGAACAATCAGCGAAAGCCAGTTTACGCTCTTGCTAACTCCGCCAGAACGTGAAAAAGATACCTTACCATCAAGAACAGCCTCTTCCGAAGCAGCCACAATCTCCCAAGGCATGCTGCTCCAAGGGGCTGCCCACGAAGCTATTTCAGCTTCATCAAAATGCCAATAATCAACATAAACCTCAATAGTGTCATCATCAATTGGCTTTATTCCAATTAGCGTTTTTGCATTTTGCGCAGCCTGCGGAGAATATACAGAATCATATGTAATATCACCTTCGTGCTTTTCGGAACCCCATTCAAGTAAAAAATACAGAGAGTACAGTATGTCATTCATGTCCATCTTTTGTTCATGGTGCCAGTTACCAAGAATAAGATCATAGGTAACCTTGCTTGTAGCCTCTTGGTTACTTCCCACTTTTTTCCATCTTTGAGTATCTATGTCCCATGATATTGCATCTTCAGGAACTGTGATTTTTTCATCACTGCCAAAATTTTCAACTTGCCAATTTGTACGAATTGGAATCATCTTCCCAGTAAATGGGTGACTAAAAACTCCAGGATCATAAAGGTTTAGCCATATTTGGTTACTGTATACATCACTAAATCCGGCAACTGGGTTCCATGCTCCCTGATAGATTTGTTTGACACCTATAACCAGTGAATCATTGTCAGATTTTGCGTTAATTGTAGTAAATCTGGTTGGAACACCTGCACCAAGAGCGTTGATGATTCCGTCAATATCATCATTGACAACGTACTGGTCTGTCTTGCTGGCAAGAAAAATCCTAACAGATTCACTGACACCTTCCTTTGTTGCTTGTTTAATTAACGAAGTTCTTTCTTCAGCAGATGCAAAATCACTAACATAGATTTTTTTGGTTATCGAGTCTAGATAGTCGTTTTTGTAATTCCAGTAGGTTAGATTGTTATTTCCAGGCATATTAGAAAACCATGGAGAGTACATTTGCGCAAGTCCGACAGAATCATACTTTGCAAATCCAGAGCTGCCCCATCCCTCAGTGTAAAGGTGCCATTTCTGGTCTGCTGGGTTTGAACCGTAAACAACTACGAACGCCTTGTTTAGATCACCAAAATCCTTGTTCACCTTGAAACCAATCTTTTCAAGTTCTGAAGACAGAATTCCGCCGATGGATTTTCTTACCGGGTCGTCACTTCTAATAAAAAATGTAATTTCAATTTGTTCACCATCGTAATACCAATACCCATCAATTTTTTCAGCACCTGCTTCTTCAAGCTCGTGTGAAATTATTTCATCAGCTAATGCAGGATTGTATTTGAAATGAAATGACTCTAACTCCTCGATGATAGAAAGGTAATCAGCCGAAAATATTCCATAATTTGAAATCATGGCATTGCCATAACCGCCAATAAGTTCGTTAACAATTAGATTTCTGTCTATGAGATAATTCAGCGCGAATCTTAACTCGGTAATTGAAAATGGGTTGAAACTTTCAGAGACGGATGGGTTTACCAGCATGCTGTATGACCCTCCAGTAGATTCAAAAACCTGAATGCCCTCCCTTGCTTCGCTTGATTCTATCCTGTCTGATGACACACGGAAAAAGTAAATGTCCAGATTGCCATTTCGAACTTCCTCAAGTGCTGTGTTTTCATCCAAATACTGGATGAACTTGACTTGGTCAACGAACGTTCCCTTTTCTGCAAATGAAGTATGAAGCATAAGTGGTGATAGAAGGACTATTACCGCTAGGAAAACTAGGCAAAATTTCATGTCAGACATGACATGTTATCATAATTTAAGGTTCATTAAGCATTAACAAAAAATCTATGCGGTGATTTTTTTATGGAAAACAAACTGAAAACCGCCCTTTTGGCTATAAAGACTGGAGTGCCGATTGAAGAGGCTTCACGTTCAGTTGATTGGAAAGACTTTGAGGGTCTTGTAGCTGAGATACTAGAATCAAAAAACTTTGAAGTTGTACGTAACTTTAGGATGAAGAAGCCAACAATGGAAATAGATGTAGTTGGAATACGTCTTGGTACGGCGGTACTTATTGATTGCAAACACTGGAAGAGGATGAGCAATTCTGCGCTTGAAAAAATTGTTCTAAGACAAACAGATCGTGTAAAACATTATGTAGCAATTACAAATGAAGTTGTAGCTGCTCCAGTCATTGTCACATTATATCAAGAGGAAACTAGGTTTATCAACAGAGTCCCTATCGTGCCAATAATGCAGTTTTCTTCGTTTATTGATGAGTTTTATGGAAACTTGGAAGAGATTAGAACCATAGAAAAATAGACAATAAGAAAATTCCAGTGCACAAAATCATAAATCCCTGTGTCATCTTCAAAGAATCATCGAGTGCTCTGGAAAGATGCTCAAAAATTCCTGAGCCCATAATCCTGACTTTTGCACTATTTTCTAAAATTTCAAATTTACCTGAAGTGATATTTTTTTCAGCTTGCCTTGCAATAGACAGGCACCAGCTTGCTAATCTTTCTGGTTTGGTAACACTGCCAAGCTCATAGTAACCATTTCTGTTTCTTACTCCCATTGTTGTGGAATGTGTATCAGAAGTAAACATTTCAACTAATTCACAGCCGTTGTTTTTTAGATGTGTTACAATTTTTTCACGTACGCCGTTTTCCATATTGTTAGCATCTGCCCAACACAGAAAGTATTTCTTTTGATCAAAAGCAAGGCAAAGCATACCTATACCACCACCAGCAAGATCACTGGTTTGAATATCCATAGCTTGTGAATTTGCATAGCCATATTGCAATGGATAGTTAGTTTTTGTGATGAGAATGTCAAGTACATTTTTTGCAGCAGTGATCAAATCTTGTGAATCCTCTTGCGATAACTCTCCACCCATAGCATTGTGAGTATCAGCGATCAATGTACGCTGAAAATTTCTGTTTTTTGCTATTTGTTCAATCTCTGTCTTTAGGATAACAGGAACGTCTTCCATGCCGTGTGGAGATAATGATAGAAACAATAAGGCTGTCTCATCAAGGCGAATTCCAACAACACGTGCCTTGTTTATCTGAGCAGTAACCGGTTCCGTACATGCCATACCTTTTGTTGAGACATGGCTTTTTGATAATTCTTGTAGATAATCTTGCACATCTTGTTGTGATGGTAAGTTAAGAGAATGGTCAGAAATACTATGCAATACCATTGCAGATGAGTTCATAGTTTTGTAGATTTGATATGGGATGTTGCTGCCACCAACTGGATGGAAAGGACCTGGGTGAAGATCAGGCAGTACCATTCTAAAATCATTTTTATCATCATTTGTAGAGAAACGAATTTGAGACGTAGAAATGTTTGATGGTTTTGATGTTTCAAGTATTATTGATTCCATATCGTGTGGATCATTTCGTGATACTGACCGCAAATATGCTTGCAATAACTTATGTGTACTTTTTATCAAGGGTAATCCAGTTCTGTTTGTAAGATATGACCAAACAACTGCAACTGCTAGAAATGCAATTCCAAATGCCAATGTTTCTACATTATAAAGAACAGACCACATATCGATGGGAATTAGAAGAAAAAACATTGCTAACGGTTGAACAAAACACAGCACGCATGATTTTTTTAGGCTGATACCAAGAGTGGTTGTCATAATCCCAATCCTAAAGCTGGAAAATATGAACATGCCAACAGCAACATAAAACAAGGACAGTTCCTTTGACAGTATAGCAGATCCTATAATTCCGCCTACTACAGTGATCAACCACAACGCATTTCCAAAAAATGACATGTGCAGTGATTTTGAATACTCCTTATGTTTTGTAAAACGTGAATCTAAGTACTGTGTAGCAAGTAATACAGCTACAACAGCTGGCAGATGATAAAGTATTTCATAATTCTGAATATAGTTATTAAAACTAAGAAAAGAAATTATAGACGCAATAGCGATAGATGCAGTCAGTGAAACGTAGAATGATGATGGATTTATTAGCGTGAACGAATACCGTTTGTGAATGTTTTGAATATCATTTGAATCTGACATGATATTTATGGAATTAAAAGCAGATCTATAACCCACGAGACTACAATAATGCTTATTGGCATAGAAATGATGATTTTTGGATCAATCTTAAATCCTTTTGTTTCATCCTCAAAGAATCTTAGCAGACCTGCGCTAGATGCTGGCAGTGGTGCATTTTTCTTTTTATCAGCCATACTTAGTATTGAAAACAGAATGGTAAAGATAAAAACTTTTTTAATTCGACTTTAATTTTGCTATAATATCTATTAGCAAATCAATGGATTTTATCAATTCCTGCTGTTTTGCTGGCTTGTTTTCCTTTTCAAGTTGAGTAGATAATTTTTCAAGTTTCTGCTCTAGTGTTTTTAGAGTAGAAATAGACTTTTTTTCCTTGGTCTGTGTTTTTGTTGGTTTTTGTTCAGGTTCTCTTCCACAATTTACACACAATGCATGGCCATCTTTCATAACTCTTACACCCTTACAGTATGGACAGGGCTCGCTTAGTAAAGTGCCACCGCTAAGTATCATCTTAATTGCTTTTTGTGTTAAATCGTTTGGCAATGATATAACGTTAAATTAGTTTGTAAAAAATACTGGGATCTTGTGAATTTACTTTATTTTATATCGATAAGGCTTAATAATATGTTAGAGCATCAAATTTAGAAATAATGGCGGTTATTTGTAATACATGTGGACTTCCTGATGACTTGTGCGCCTGTGGTGATCTTGACAAAGATAGTACTCATATTATAATACGTCTTGAGACTCGACGTTTTAGGAAAAAGGGAACAATGATTGAGGGACTTGATCCTAAGATTAACAACCTAGGTAATGTTGCAAGAGAGCTAAAACACAAATATGCGTGTGGCGGAACGGCAAAAGATGGCTATGTATTTTTGCAGGGTGATCATAGAGATACAATTAAAGATACATTGGTAAAGCTTGGCTTTGCTGAAGAAACGATAGAATTACACTGAAAAAAAGTGCCAACACAAAACAAAATTTTACAAGGGCTAGCAATACCGCATACTGCCTTAATATCAGTAATTTTTTGTTTGATGGTTTTATCATTTCCCACTGGAGCATATCTGGTTTTCAATTCAGAAATTGGAGATGATATAACATACAAGTATCCTATGGATAGCTTAAGCCTTTTTCTTGCGGGAATAGGTTTTGAAGTTCCAGTAAAATTTGAGTTAGGAGATGGGTTTGTTGTAATATGGTGTACTTTTTTGATTCTCTTTACAGTTGCAATATTCGGTCCAAAAAAAAATTTTGTTGCTGTATTACAATCAATGATTTCTGAAGGGAAATATAAAATTCAAGACAGCTATATTGTTACTGTCATCAAATGGTTTTCTATTTTAGTGATTGTATCAGGTAGTATAATTGGTGTGCAGGAATTTATTGGTATCTCGGTTGAGCAACCGGAAGCACCAAACCAACTAATTCAATTTTTTGATATATCGCTTGCACCAATAATAGAAGAGTTAGGTTTTAGGGTTGTACTGATAGGACTTCCACTTTTTATGTTATATTCGCACAAACCATCCTTTAAATTTCTTGTAAAATCATTGTGGTGGCCATGGCAAAATCTTCGCAATGTAAATATGAAAAAGGTGTTGTTATTGATTGTCATAGTAGGAGTACTTTTCGGCGCAGCACATATTTTTTCAGATGAAGCGTGGAGTGCTGGTAAATTGGCACAGGCAATCGCTAGTGGAATTATAATTGGATGGGTATATTTCAGATACGGTCTTGTTCCTGCTGTTTTAATTCATTGGGCAACGAACTATTTCGTTTTCTCTTATGGATATATTGTAGCTGATATCAACCAGATTTCCATAGGTGATGCATTTTCACATTCTCTGCTAAGCACACTTGAGTTAATGCTAGTTGTAACTGGAATAATCTCAGTTGCAGTTTTGGTGTTAAATTATGTATACTCGAAAAAGCATACGCTAGAAGCATGATTCGATTTTTTTACAAAAATCCTGCTTGTCGTTTTGTTTTAGCATGAATGCAAGATCAAATTCATCATCAATATCAAGCATCATTCTACGAATCAGTGCAATCGATATGTTTTTTGTTTTGGTCCTTGCAGCGTCCATTTGAAATGTGTAACTGCCTCTATCATATCTCGTCTCCATTATATCAGCAGGACATCTAACTAGTGCATTTGTCCCGTTAAATTGTCTGGAGGGAACAATAATCACAGATCTTTTAGACTTTACAAAGCCTAACAAGTTATCTATATCGGAAGATGTCATTATAGGTATATCCTGTGGAAAGATAACTGAGCAATCAAATTTCTTATCAGAAAGATACTGGTCTGCTAAACTGATAGCATCGTTAACGCCAGATTCGTTATCAAAAATTTCTATGGCATCAAATTGCCTACCAAGCTTTAATGCTGTCTCATCCTTTGACACCAGAACTATTTTGCTAATAAGTTTGCAATTCGATATAGTGTTGAGAACTTCTTGCAACATTAGACTGCATATCTTTTCTTTGCACTCTTGCTGTAAGTTTAGTCTTTTTTTAGCCTTAGAAAATGTCTTAACTGGAATTATCGCTGAAGTTTTCAACTTAAGGATGAAAATGTTTTAGAATGGATGCTGCAAGTACATCTTCAGATTGTTTGTTTGTCATTCTAATTTTTGAATCATGTACATTTATGTTCAATTCCTCAATTGCTTTTGTTTGCATACGATCTTTAGTATCTATAACTAAATTTGAACAAACATGTGCATACATCTTTGCAATGCCCAACGCTGAAACTTCCATTCCAGCTGCCTCCATGTATTTTCCAGTGGGTCCGCTAATAGCAGAAGTTCCAATTATAGGGCTTACAGCTACCACTTTGTTTTTCTTTTTTGCCAACTCTTTCCGTATGCCCTTGATTGCTAAAATTGGACCTATACTGGTGAGAGGGTTGCCTGGAGCAATAACTACAAGACTAGAATCATGAATTGCGTTTACAGCATCTGGGTTTGGACGAGCCTTGTCTGCACCTTTATATTCAATTCCTTCGACTGAATCCAGGCCTCTATGCTTAACCCAAAACTCTTGAATGTGCATTGCACCCTTATTTGTTATAATTCTAGTCTCAATCGCATTATCAGTAACTGGTATTAATTTAATCTCAATTGAAAATTTTTCACACATCCATTTTGTAATATGGCTCAGACTTTTGCCGTTTTTTAACATATTAGTTCTGGTAAGATGAGTAGCAGTATCCCTATCACCTATCCTAAACCACGTTTCCTCTCCAAAAATTTCCATCTGTCGTAAAAATCCAAATGTATCTTTTTTTATGCCCCAGCCTTTATCATGATCCAGTAAATCAGCTAGTCCATAAGTAATGGTATCAATGTCAGGACAGATATACATTCCATAAAGCCAATAATTATCCCCCACATTGACAATCACGTTAATATCTGACCTATGAGATGCAAATCCTCTAACGAGTTTAACTGAACCGGAGCCACCGGCAAGTATAGTAATCAATTTTTTTCTCCTAGAACCAGTTTAGTAGAGTAACGCTACCAATATTACTTTATCATTTTTATGGTAATTTTTTGGGTAAAATTAAATAATGATATAATAAGTGAGATTTAGTGCTAAGGAAAACTATAACGGTTATAGCATTTTTGTCTTTTTTCATTGCTGTTGGCGGTATATCACCTGTTTTTGCATCATCGCAGCTGGAAGTTACTATTGACCCTAATTCTGACACTGCATATGCTAAGATGGTATACCAAAGGTCGATTAGCATAGACTATTCGGATGGTGGAAAACTGGCTGAAACGATGAATGGAAAATCTGAAAAAATATCGTTTACTGCAATTGCATCAAATCCTGGTATAGAATCATTGATTGCAAAATTGAATTCCTACTTTGCTTCACAAGGCAGTCAAGCTAGCATTTCTGACCTTTCTTTGGAGTATAAATCAACCTTAACTGGAAGATCTACAAGCATGTCAGTAGATTATACTATCATACTACGACCTACAATTGAAAATATTGTGATTAAACATGGTTCAGGAAACGATCCAACTTTGTTAGATGCAGACTGGAGAGGGTTTGGAGCTCTCGGACCTGTTGTAATAAATACACCAACATACGGTGACGTTGAAATTAACTTGCCAATATCATCTTTTGAAAAGTTTACACCGTCATTGGCTTTGTCACTTAAGGCAAGTGATGCTGCAGAACTTCTTTATACCAGACTAATGGACGGAGATGAAATAAAAGCACAGCCAATTGGAAACTGGCACTTTTTGTTTGATCCAACTGGAATAGGTGTAGATGCTAAACAATATGGATTTGAGACAGGTACTGTAATTTCGTCCTTTACTATGGGAGAAAGCAGTCTTCGAGAGGGATTGATAAGGGAACAAATCCACGAAGCTAAATTTGTTTCTGATAAAACATACAAAGTAACAAGTTTTGAATCATCTGGCAATGCAAGTATAGACATACTTGGATTTGCAAACAGAGACACTTTAGGAACTTCGGAAATTTTTGGTGTTACCCCAAATGCACCTGAAGGTTATGCAACAACATCAACTGGAGAATTTCCAGCCTTTATTCTCTATGGCATGGCTGGCATGGCAGCTCTGGGTGGTGTTGCTATAATGATCATAAGTCAAAGAAAACTAAAGAAGGAAGGAAAGAATTTGAAACAAACCGGCATTGACCCATCACAACTCACTGGTGTACAGACAAGTGCAAGCTCCGGAGGATACCAGACTATTAGAGGAGAGGCACAAGTAACAGGTTTGGAAGATTATAATGAACATAGAAGTTACTACGATGAAGAAAAACCACAAGTTGAAGAAAAATCTGAAGACAAACCATCAAGTAAGCGTGGTGCCCTGCCAAAAGGTTTCAAGCCAGAAAAATAAGTGAGTGCTGGCCGTAACCCTCCTTCTGTTTTAACGATATTTCGCTTTGCGGCCTACCTGAACCTAGTACAGGAACATATGGTTCGTTTTGGCCTTGCTTCGTGTGGGACAGATTTTCATTCCGTCTCTGGAAACCTCAGGCAGTACCATCACTGTACACTCCAGATGGGATTTTTTTCTGTTCTGTTGCCAGCCATCTCTGACTATCCATCTACAGATCACACTTCCTGTATGAAGGGAGGAGTTTCCTCTGCCGTAGCAGCGTGTCGTCCACCAGCTCACACTTGGTTATGTTAATTCAGTCAGTAATTTCAATATTGCTAGTATTTTGAGTCAAAATACTCTTCGTCGTATCTTCCAAGCTTTTGTTTGGATTTTATGAAGGATATTGACGCTAAAATCTCGATGTAAATACGATATAGTATCTTGTTCTCTTTGATTATTTGCAATAATATATTGAAAAATGATCTAGTATGAAATTCTGAGAACAAATGATTGCGTACTATGAAGACTGTCTTTTTTGATTTATCAGCTAGCTCCAGCGTTTTTGGGCTAAATGCCGCATCAGCTTGGTTTCCAGCACCCAAAATAAGAACACCAGTTTTAACTTTGTTAAAGTTTTTCAAAAGTTCAGATGATATTATCATGTTTTTTGTTTTTGGGTACACCTTTTCAAATTGTATTTTTTTGAGGTCTAGATCAAACATAACCTCATTAATTTTATTTACAATTTCCACTTCAACTTCTGGAGACTGTGTTACGCCGCGAACAACTCTGATTTTACTATTGTAGTCATTTGAAATTGCATGTGCGATTTCAAGTCCAAGGTTTGAGTGACGCCCTTTATCATACGAAACAATGAGGTTTGACATATCCTTGTCAAAGTTTTTTCCTGGAATTACTCCGATTATATCGCAAGTAGATAGTGATAATAATTTTCTATTATTCCGTAAAAAGGAGAAATCAACTATCATAGTATTAATTCCCTCGTCTTCAGCCGTAGCTAATATGGCCTCAGTTGGATCATGGGAAAGTCTGACAAGATATCTATGTCGTATTGAATGAGAAATTGATTTCTTGAGTTCATCAAATACACCAATTCCGGTCTCGCCAGCTTTGTTTGCAAAAGATAATGGGGTTTGCTTTGGTACAGTTATAACACTAAGAAAAGATATTTCACCGTCTTTTTGATCAGCTATTGCGGCTGCAATCTTAGCAAGTTTAGTGGCTGTATTCTTGGAAAATACTACTAAAACCCTGTACTCCTTTCTTTCTTCAGGCTCTTGGTTGAATACAAGTGGAGCAATGGCTTGTTTCTCTCTTTTTGACGTATACAGCCTGTAAATTAAAAAACCTGCTCCTATCCAAACAAGAGCAATTGCCCAGCTTAGTGGTTGGGAAAACAACAAGTAAACGGCAAGGATAGAAACAACGGCAAAACCAATTATTGGAATTGCAGGAAAAAATGGAGTTTTAAAACCATACACTAATTTTTTTTCTTTGGCCATTCTTCGAATTGTAATACAGGCTACGTTAACCTGGGCAAACAAAAACAAAAACATAACAGTTGCGGCAAGCGCAATCATTGTTAGATCAAAGGACATTGCCAGTACTATCATAACTATGGCGGAACATATTGTAGAGACAAAAGGTGTTCGATATTTCTGATGTAATCTACCAAACATTGGAGGTAAATCATAGTTTCTTCCCATAGCAAAGGAGACACGACTTGCAGCAAATGTTGTTGCGTTTAATGCAGCCAATGTTGACACAAACCCACCTGCCAGTACAATTAGTGCGCCAAATGGAAGATAGTATTCAGCAGCTTCAATTATTCCAAGCTCTCCATAACCTCCAATAAACTCCCATGCAGGCTGTCCAATTTGCAAAGGATCAAGTCCGCCAATAAATACAAAAGCAAAAAGAACGTACACAGAAACTACTATTCCCAAGGAGACAAGAATCGCTTTCGGAATGTTCTTCTTCGGTTTTTTAATCTCATCTCCTGCCTGTGCAATAATTTCATATCCCTCAAATGCTATGAATGTGATACCCATTGCCAGGATAAGACCAGATGTGCCGTTAGGAAAGAAATCTCGAAAATTAGTTGGCCAGTTTGGATTCGTAAACGTCATGGCTACAAGAGCAGCTATGACCAAAGCAGCAATGATTCCTAATTGTGTAAAAGTGATTGCGCTGCCTACTTTTCCTGTATGTGAAGAGCCTCTAATGTTGACAAAAGCAAATATGACAATTGCAATTACCGCAAACAACTTTTCAAGGGGAATTCCAAATGTATCGTCAATTATTTCTGCAGACTTTAACAAATGTCCAAAAAATGTTCCAAACGCAACAGCGTATAGACTACCTGCGATAGTATGTGCAAACCATGCCATCCAACCACTTAGATATGAATTCGGTCTGGGAAGCCCCTCCCTTACCCACTTATATCCTCCACCAGTTGCGGGTAAGGCAGATCCTAGTTCAGCATAAGTTAATGCAGTAAAGAGAGTAATGATACCATTAAGAAGAAATGCAATTATCAAAGCAGGACCTGCAGCAGATATACCAGGTCCTACTAGCACGAAGATAGCCCCACCAATCATTGAGGCAACGCCAATCATTATTGCCTGTGAAAGGGAAAGGCTTCGAACAAGTCCACTTGAGTTGGCTTTCACGCTCATATCGAATCGTCTGCGATTACACTTGAATAAATCTGTAATTGTTAGAAAAATTGATCAACGTTACATAAACTGGGAGTCAGGAAGCCCATATTCATGACAAATTTCAAGAATCTCAGACTCAGACTGAGCCTTTGAGTAGTCCTGCAGGAGGTTTTTATTTAATGCAAAGAATGTGGGTCCCCATTTGAATTTCTGAAGAAGTGTATGCGTTAGTTCTGATTCACCCAAAATGTACACAGCACCAGCCAATGCTTCTACAGTAGTCAATTTATTTAATTTGGAATAATTGATTGGATTTCCTGCTAATAATGGTGGAAGTTTTCTTGAGATACCAGTAAATGGTTTTTGAAAGGCTGAAATAGCAAGATTCCACGAGCAATCAATTCCTGTAATAGAACGAACAAGTTTTTTGTCTGATTCCAATAATGTTTTTTTTGAAAATGGATTTAAAATCAATGTGCGTGAAGTAGTTCGTGTAACAGGTTTTGCGAGACCAAATTTTACTAATTTTGCTGCACTACATTTTCTAGGATCATCCTGCTTTAACATGAGAACTTTAAGATGCAACAGTCAAAATTTTCTAGGTATTATTAATATTCTATTCTAAGTACTGCTAAATTCTTTAAAAACCAAAAAAATGGGAGCGGCGAGATTCGAACGCGCGATCTCTGCGTCCCAAACGCAGAATCATACCAAGCTAGACCACGCTCCCAGCGAACAAAAACAATTGCCCAAATTTAAGCGTGATAGATTACTACTCCAACATGTCAGAAAATTACAATAATTAAGTCAGAAATTCACAACTTGATAATTTTTGTATTTTATGACTTACTATTTTCCTATGTCAGAGAAAGATTCTGAAGAATTAAGAAAGGATTTAGTAAGAATTGAAGTCAAATTAATAAAATCGGAAATTAGATTTTTAAAATTCATGCTAAAAAACGCACGATACCAACAAAATCCAATGCTTCAGGAAATAATTCGATAAAACCAAACCTATTCTAGTCTTTACAACCAAGAATGGGAAACGTATGATTATGGTTTTAATAATATACAAAATCAATTGATGTTAATGCAGATTGAAGATTACGTAAAAGCTGGAAAAATTGCGGGTGAAGTTAGGGAAAACGTTCGTCAGAAAGACTGGATTGGCAGTACCCTAGCAGAAATCTGTGATTATGTGGAATCAGAAATTATCAAACGAGGCGCAAAATGTGCATTTCCTGTAAATACTAGTTTGAATGAAGTTGCTGCTCATTACACTGCGGAGCCAAACGATCCCAAAACAGTTTCAGATTCTGACTTGGTAAAAATTGATCTTGGCGCTCAGATTAACGGGTACATAGCTGATACTGCTGTAACAGTGAATTATGATCCCCAGTACGATTCACTGGTCCAAGCGGCAGAAAATGCCTTACAGGCCGCAATGTCAATGATCAAAGTAGGCGTAAAATCAAAAGATGTTGGAAGGAAAATTCAAAATACCATAATGGATATGGGGTTGAAACCGATTGCCAATCTAAGCGGTCACTCACTTGACCAATATACAATTCATGCAGGAAAAACAGTCCCAAACATGTGGACGATTGGCTCATTTTCGTTTTCAGAAAATGAGGCATTTGCATGTGAGCCATTTGTTACAACTAAAAATGCCCTAGGATTCGTTCGTAATGGTAAAATTAAAAATATTTTTGCACTAGCTTCAAGAAAAATGACGAAAGACGATGAGGCTGATAAATTACTAGAATATATCTGGAATAACTTTAACATGCTGCCATTCGCATTAAGGTGGATTGTAAAGGAATGGGAAGAAAAAGAAGCCAGAAGATTATTAGATTTTTTGATTAAAAAGAAAGTAGTCAAAGCATATGCAATTCTTGTCGAAGCCAATGGCAAAACAGTTGCACAGGCAGAACATACGTTTATTCCAACTCAAACTGGTGTCACAGTAACTACTATTGGGTAAGAGATTCTCCAAAAATTTTTGTGACTACTACTTGTCCATCACATGAGGAACATTTTGAAATTTCTTGGAATACATAATCTCCCTCAGTAAATTTTTGTTTTGATTGTTCTTTGCAAGAATTACACTGTTGTAAAGTGTACGCAGTTATAATTTTATTTTTATCAGACATTACTGAGCAACCCCCATAGTGTTTCCAACACCTATAACAAGTACAGTTTGATTAGGATTTGAATTATCAGTTATCATTTCATAAACTTGACTTCTGACATTTTCAGTTTGATCAGAAATTTCTTTATTCATAAGTGTAATTGCATCTTTAACAGACTGTCTAACTACCAATGCAAGTATTGGAATATTATATTTTGCAGCTACTGCTTCGATCTTAAATCTATCAGTTCCAATTCCACCTATTGCAGCCCCAAATCCCTGTGCAATACTTCCTGTATCCTCTCCTTCTAGTTTTAACGCAGCATCAACCATAATTATGATATTGGGTTTGAGTTTTTCAATGAGTGATTCAGTAGCTTCGCCTGGTCTGCCAACAGTAGCATATGGACCCTCAGCCTTTAGCAGAATTAATTTTCTGCCGTTAAATTCTGACTCGCTGTAAACAGTTTCAAATTCCGCTTTTTGTTTTTTAGTGTTAAGCATCATTCCGCCCACGACTAGTGGACCAATTCCATCGCCGATCGGCTGTGCCTGTTTAAATGCTGGTATAGCGTCTTTAAGAGCCTCAGCCTGTTCCATAATAAATGGAAGCATCATCTGCAGTGGCAATATTAGAGGATAGTTGTTTTGTTTTTTTGCAGTCAAAAATAAATGTCTCACAATTTTGTGTAAAAGTTGTAATGTTGTGACTATTTCCAAAAGATTTTGAACTTTAGTAATCTCTAAAGTACTAATTTCAGAGAACATAGACTTGACTTGCTTTCTTGTAGTGTCCTCTCTTGAACGCACAAGATGATGAATTTTAGGAATTATTCCGTTTGGATCAATATCCACCGGCATGATTGTAAAGTAATCAAAGAATCTGTCAAGTTTTTCAGTTGGATCACCGTTAGTAGATAGTTTTTGTTTAATATAATTAATTAATTCATTTCTGGAATCATTTCTAAATTGTTCCAGCTCTGACATTTTTTTTTTAATTTCTCTCGAAGTGATTATTAGCTGTATTCGTTGACCATAGAACACAAAAAGAATAATCGGAAGGAACCAAATGAGCATCATAAACGGGTTTGAATCGCCACCCGTGCCAAAAAACTCGTCAAGTATATCTAAATTACTAAAATCCATAAAGCAAGGCAAGCATTTATCAAATTAAACCATTCGACAACAAAAGTCTACTATTGAAGACTAGGCAGATGGTGATTGTTTTTATTATGGACAATTACAAAGCATCTAATTGCCTCAGACGAAACCTATTGTAAGTATTGAGAATGTAGTAGCATCAGCATCAGTAGACCAAAGAATGGATCTTAACGAAATAACACGTAAATTTGCAGACGTAGAGTATCATCCTGATCAATTTCCAGGTTTAGTTTTTCGAATCAAATCACCAAAGACAGCTACTCTAATTTTTTCATCGGGTAAGATGGTATGTACTGGTGCCAAGTCTGAAACAATGTCTCGTAAAGCTGTAAAGCTAGTTGTTCAACAACTGCGCAAGGGAGGAATTAAAGTAAAAAAAGATGCAGTTGTAACTATTCAGAATATTGTAGCCTCAATTAATTTAGGAGGAAGAATACATCTAGAGCAAGCAGCAAGAACACTTCCACGAAGTATGTATGAGCCAGAGCAATTTCCCGGTCTTATACATAGAATGGTTGATCCTAAAACTGTAATTCTTTTGTTTTCATCCGGAAAACTAGTTTGTACTGGCGCAAAAAAAGAACCAGATGTATATAGATCTGTTAACAATCTTCATTGTTTACTTGAGGAAAAAAAATTAATGATGTACGAGTAAGATGTTTAAATTCAAAATATAACAAAATTACTTTATTTTTGTTCCAGACGGTACTTGAGGATCAACGGTTAACCAAAATGGTTTGTCGTTGATATCAGCTGCTAAAAGCATGGCATTAGATTCTACACCTGCCATTTTTTTAGGTTCCAAATTAGCAACAACTATCACAGTTTTACCAATCAAGTCATCAGGTTCATAAAATTCGGCACCGCCAATAATAACATCTCTTGTTTCATCGCCAAGATCAATTTCTCCCTTAACAATTCGGCTTTTCCCAGGAATCTCTTCTATTTTGAGTATCTTTGCAACTCGTAAATCTAATTTCTTAAAATCATCATAACTAATGGACATAACACATCTTCATTTCAGGGTTTAAAATTAATTACGGAATCAAGACTAATATTTTTAAAAAAAACCATGTCTATATGGCAATCATAGATGCATCTGTTGATATTAATGCATCAGTCGATAAAGTTTGGGATATAATTTCAGATCTTGACGGTGAGCCAAAATTTTGGAAGGGCATCAAAGAAACAAGGATGATTTCTAGGGATGGTAATGTAGTAACTCGGGAGATAACAATTGCATTTAGAGATTCTAAGTGTATGCAAAAAATCACTATCCAGCCAAAAGAAAAAATCTTGGTGGAGCATACCAAAGGAATAATCAAAGGTTCAAAAACTTTAACTCTTAAACCTAAAGATGGCGGTTCGTTGCTTGAGGTTAATTGGGATGTTAAAATGTCGGGATTAGCTGGCATGTTTACAGGCATGATTAAGAAGCATATACGCAATGGGACGGAGCAAGCCATGGAAGCAATAAAACAACACGCTGAGCGTTCATAATTGATAAACATACTACTAGATGTCATCAATTACATACTCGTTGCAATTCTAATCGGAGTTTCAGCAACATGGATTGCTTTAATTAAATCCATGTTAAGGACGTTCAACGAATCACCGTTCTTGGATAAATTCGAAAAAAAGGAACATGAAAAACCAAAGGTCTCAATAATTTTACCTGCACGAAATGAAGAAAAATTTATTGAGAAATGTCTTAATTCCCTCTTAAATCAGGACTACGATAACTATGAGATTATAACGATTAATGATTCATCGACAGATTCAACCGGAAATATAATAAAAGAATATTCGAAAAAATTTCCCAAAGTTATTTCTGTAGATGCGAAACCAAAACCAGATGGGTGGATAGGAAAAAACTGGGCATGTATTGAAGGATACAAGAAGGCTTCAGGAGATTTATTGTTATTTACTGATGCAGATACCACCCACACAGGTTCTGTGATTTCTCTTGCCGTATCCCACTTGTTATCACTAGAGCTGGATGCGTTAACAGTTATTCCAAGAATGCTATGTTTAGATAAAATAACAAAAATAACGTTGCCGATGATTTCCACATTCTTACATACAAGATTTTCTGCTTTACGAGTGAATGACGCATCAAAAGGCACTGGATATTTCTTTGGAAGTTTTTTCATCATCAAAAAATCTACTTATGATTCAGTTGGAACACATGAAGGTGTGAAAGGCGAGCTTGTTGAAGATGGCGCACTTGGAAAAAAAGTCAAAGAATCTGACTTTAAAATGCGCATGGTTAGGGGCGAACATCTTGTTGATGCTGTATGGGCAAGAGATATGCACACCCTATGGAATGCGCTTAAGAGACTTATGATATCACTATGTCTACAAAATGCAAAAATCGCTGTAGCAAGTTTTTTTGGAGTTTTATTTTTATTATTTATGGCGTTCCCGATATTGGGATACTCGATAATTTTTTTCAATAGTACGGATTCGTTCTTGATGCTTTTTGTAATATCATGCATTGCCTCTATACTTGTGTACATCGGGGGAATATTAGATGCAACGAAGGGGCTTGATCTGAAAATAAAATACTCGTTATTTGCACCTGTTGGTAGCTTTATTGTAGTTAGTGGTTTTTTGGCCGGTTTAATTCAAGCTAAAAGTAAAACAGCAGTATCGTGGAGAGGTAGAACATACAATATGAAGGGCCAAATTCAAAAATCCATTAATCTGTAGAATGATTTATAGATAAAAAATTAGACGCTGTAAGCACTTGGCAAAATCTGGATTTGTTGTTGGAGGTATCGTAGGCGCTACTGCAATTATCTTGCTTTTTGCATTCATCATAGTTCCCTCTCAAGAAATAGGAACGCCTGATCTAATTACTTCAAATGGGCATAGTGCAACAATATTGGGAGACGAAATATCATCCTCGTCAAAAAGTAACCTCACTCTGGTAGAATTATTTGAAAAATCTGAAGAGGGTGTTGTGAAAATTAAGGTTGTAAGAATTGGTTCGCAAGGAACAGTTCAAGGAGATATTGGTGGTGTGGGCTCTGGCTTCGTTTATGATAATCTTGGTCATATTATTACAAACGCACATGTTGTAGATGGTGCTGATAAAGCAACGGTAACATTTTTGGATGGTAGTCAGTATAATGCCGAAATAATAGGAAAAGACAAGTTTACTGATATAGCAGTCATTAAAGTTAGTGAAAAACCACGTTTGTTACATCCATTAGAAATTGGTGATTCATCACTACTTCAGGTTGGTGAACAGGTAGCTGCAATCGGAAATCCATTTGGACTTTCAGGTTCAATGACTTCCGGAATTGTAAGTCAAATTGGTAGATTGATTGCTGCTCAAGACAGTGGATTTTCAATTCCAGATGTTATTCAAACTGATGCTGCAATAAATCCAGGGAATTCAGGTGGACCATTATTGAATATGAGGGGGCAAGTAATAGGAATCAATACAGCAATCCAATCTATATCTGGAGAATTTGTAGGAATTGGATTTGCCGTTCCATCCAATACTGTCTCAAAAATAGTACCTACTCTAATTGAGGAAGGAAAATATCCTCACCCATGGATTGGCATTTCGGGTAAGGATATTGATCCGGATCTTGCTAGGGTATTAGATCTCAAACAAGCGAAGGGATTTTTGGTCATTACCGTTGTAGATGACAGTCCGGCGGATAAAGCCGGATTGAAAGGAATGTCACAAACCCAAATAATTAATGGTGAGGAGTATCCAGCAGACGGTGATATTATAATTTGGGTGGATGACAAAGAAGTGAGAAAAATTAGCGATATACTAATTCACTTACAGCGTGAGAAATCAGTAGGTGATGAGATGGTTTTGGGAATTCTAAGGGATGGAGATTTTATGCATCTAACTTTAAAATTAGTTGAAAGGCCAGATCTATAATTAAAAATCAAAAATAAATACTTGGATTCAAGCATCTCTCTTGTTGAGTAGATTAGAATTTGATTTTGAGCCTTTAAACAAAGTTTTGGAAGGAAAAGAAATCACAAAAGATGATGCATACGAAGTATTTTCATATTCAAAATATAATTCAGAAAAAATTTTCAAAGTTGCTAGTAATCTTCGTGACAGTCATAAGGGAAAAATTGTCTCTTTTTCTAAAAAGGTGTTCTTCAACATCGTAAATCTTTGCAGGGATACATGTTCTTACTGCACATACAAAGCTGAAATTGGCGAATCAAAGCTTTCAATGATGAATATTGATGACGTGAAAAATCTAGCAAAATCAGCGGCAAAACTCAGGTGCGTAGAAGCACTGCTTGTTACTGGTGAAAGTCCAGAGCAAAAATATGATGAAGCATCAAAATGGCTTAGAAAAAATGGCTTTTCATCCACTGGCGAATACTTGGCTCATTGTTCTGAATTAGTGTTAGCTGAAGGACTCTTTCCCCATACGAATGCTGGAAATCTTAACAAATCTGAGATGAATGACCTGAAAAAAACAAATGTCAGTATGGGACTGATGTTAGAAAACTCTAGTCAACGACTTTTAGAAAAAGGAATGCCGCACCATGATGCACCAAGCAAGGATCCAAGAGCTAGGATTCAGATTTTAAAAAATGCGGGCGAATTAAAAATACCAATGACCACGGGAATTTTGGTTGGAATAGGCGAGAATGAACGTGAAATAATTGATTCTCTTTTTACAATCAAAAAACTTCATGAACAATTTGAAAACATTCAAGAAGTAATCTTACAAAACTTTGAACCCAAACAGGATACAAGGATGAAAGATCATCCATCTACACCTCAACAATATTTTAAGAGAATAGTAGCCATGGCAAGAATAATTTTACCCGAAATGAATATTCAAATTCCGCCAAACCTCTCACCTACTAACTACAATGACTTTCTTGACGTTGGAATAAATGATTGGGGAGGGATCTCACCCATAACTGTAGATTATGTTAACCCAGAATTCGCTTGGCCACAAATTAACACCTTGGAAAATAAATGCGCTGAACAGAGTTTTGAATTAAAGGCACGGTTTCCAGTATATCCAAAGTTCATCAAGATGATTAATCCTAATCTAAAGGAGAAAATCGAAAAACTTTCTGATAACGAAAATTATGTTAGGAGGGAATTTTGGAGATGACTTTGCAAACTACAAATTTGGATTCAAAACTTAAACACGCTGATCCAATCATTGCTGGAATACTAAACAACGCATTATCAGAAAAGGAAATCGATATAAAAGATTCTGTAATGCTATTTGCCGCAAAAGGAATTGAACTTGAACTTGTTTGCTCCGTAGCTGACGAACTTAGAAAAAGAAGAGTAGGAAATATTGTAACATATGTTGTAAACAGAAACATCAATTTCACAAATGTCTGTATAAAACAATGTGGCTTTTGTGCATTCAGCAGAGATTTCAGGGAAGAGGAAGGTTATCTCCTCCCAATAGAAGAAATAGTTAGGAGAGCCAAGGAGGCACATGAATTAGGTGCGACGGAAGTTTGCATACAAGCTGGTCTCCCACCTGACATGGATGGAGAACTATATGAAAAAATTTGTCGTGAGATAAAGAAAGAAATTCCAAAGATGCACATTCATGGATTTTCACCTGAAGAGATTTTGTATGGAGCAACAAGAAACGGCATTACAATAAGAGATTATCTTGTAAGATTAAAAAATGCGGGCGTGGATACGATTCCAGGTACGTCAGCTGAAATTTTAGATCAAAAAATGCGTGATAAAATTTCGCCGGGCAGGATTTCTGTTAAGGACTGGATTAAGGTTATCAAAACTGCTCATAGGATTGGGCTAAGGTCAACGTCAACTATGATGTATGGTCACGTGGAAAGTTATGTAGATCGTGCCAACCACATTGGGATCATTCGCAAAATACAGAAGGAGACTGGAGGATTTACCGAATTTGTGCCGCTCAATTTCATACATACAGAGGCGCCCATGTACAAACATGGCTTGCACAAGGGAATTCAACCTGGTGCTGATTCAGACGATATAATGCTGACACATGCGGTTTCCAGAATCATGTTGAACAACTGCATCGACAACATACAGATGTCATGGGTAAAAACGGGTGAAAAAATGTCACAGCGACTACTGAATTGTGGCGCAAACGACTTTGGAGGAACACTGATCAATGAAAGCATCTCAACTGCTGCAGGCTCACAGCATGGCCAACTGTTGAAGCCAAAGCAAATCAGACGCCTTGTCAGAGATGTTGGTAGGATTCCCGCGGAAAGAAACACCACATACAAAATTCTCAGGACGTTTGAAAATGAACCAAACGACGAGGATTTGGACAATGTAGATGCCTCAAAGTTTGGTTCTTATTTTGATTTGATCAAAATTAAAAAATTCAGATACGAAAGAACCTAGATCAGATTTATCAGAAACTAAACGATCCTAAAACCATGCAACCAAAAAAGATAGGAATAGGGATTGTAGTGATTATAGTTATAGGAATTATAGCAGCAGCTGTAGGAGGTTCATCTGGAGGTGCTCCATCAAATGCGGTAGTAAACAATGCACTAGGTTCCTCAACACCAGGTTGTGAAGATACTAACTCATGTTTTGACCCAAATCCTGTGACAATTGCTATGGGCGGTACAGTTACTTTGGAAAATGTGGATAATGCAGCTCAT
>JACATA010000005.1 GCA_013390375.1 Marine Group I thaumarchaeote | reverse complement strand
CAATTGAAGTAGGCGGACCATTATGGAGCCAAGACGGAATGTATACAATTTCTGCACATCAAGGAGCAGCTTCAAATTATCAGACATCTGCCGAAATTGAAATTGTAGACGGTCATGTAATTCCAGAATTTGGTGTAATCGCTGCAATGATACTTGCAGTAGCAATTGTATCAATCATTGTGGTCACTGCAAAGACAAAACTCAGTATAGTACCAAGGTACTAAAATTCATCTTTTTATTTTGTTTCTTAGACTTACTAATAAATAGGCAATAACATCTTTCAAATCATATGAATAGTTACGTAATGCTTGTACCAATTGCTATTTTAATTCTAGCTGGAACTGGTTTTGTATCACAAGCATTTGCTGCATTTACTATTACAATGGAGACTGACAAGGATGTTTATGATCACTCCTCAGTGATTACTGTAACGGGACATGTTGACCCTATAGAACCGACGGGTTCTGAAGTAACCATTATTGTTAAAAGAATGAACCCGGTAGGACTGGTGCAAATTGCTCAAGCTCCTGTCAACAGTGACGGCAGCTTTTCTACAACGATTGAGACTGCAAGTGCTACAATGAAATATGATGGAATGTATCAGATTAAGGCTCAATATGTTGGTGCAGAGATAACTGTGTCAGTAGAACTGACAAATGCTATAGAAGCATCTGAACCTGAAGTAGCTGGAACAGCTGTAACTGGAACAGCTGTAACTGGAACAGCTGGAGAGCCATTTTACAAATTAAGTCCAGGACAAATAGAATATGATATAACTTGTAATGCTGATCCTCCCGCTTTCTTTGCTAATGCGGATGATGATAGTATTGTGATATACATTGATCCAACAGATGATGGAATACTAACAATTACTTTGCACGAAGAACTAATCAAACCGTTTGAAGATGGAACATTTGCAGTTATAGTAGATAATCAAGTGATGCAAGATTTCACACAGGTTGGAAATACACTAACAATTCCCTGTGTAGCAGGAACTGAAAAAATCGAAATTCATGGTAGCTGGGCAATTCCAGAATTTGGTGTAATCGCTGCAATGATACTTGCAGTAGCAATTATATCAATTATTGTGGTCACTGCAAAGACAAGACTCAGCATAGTACCAAGGTACTAAAATTCATCTTTTTATTTTCGTAATGAAATAATGAAATCAGTAAAGGAAATATAGAATTCGAATTTAAATTAATCATGTATAATAGTAGAATTTTTTGTATCATAATTACTTTCACGCTTGCTATTATGGTCTTTCACGCTGCAGAGGCGGTAGATACCATATCACTATCAACTGCTAAGAATCTATACTATGATGGAGATCATGTAGTGGTTTTTGGCAGTGTTAACACAATTTTTGAAGATATGCCTATAACTATACAAATCTATTTTGGATCAAATCTGGTTAGTATTGCCCAGCCTGAAGTTGCAACAGATGGAACGTTTGTTGCAAGTTTCTATGCTACGGGAACGAAATGGAAAGATGAGGGCACTTACACGGTTAGGGCACAATATACCCCAACTCAAATAGCAGAAATATCATTTGAATTTTTTAGTCAGGTGGTTGATTCAAGTGCTGCAGCTTTTCCTGTTGATATTCCTTATTCAGGAACTTTTCCTGTAGGATATACAATAAGGGGAGGTGATGTTCACAATATAACCATGAACCAAGAGCGCTACTCAGTTCTCGTAGAAACAACAATGGTTTCCAATGGCAATCTAATTCTAAAATTACCCAGAGAAAGTTTTGACGCTCAAAAAAGTAATGGTGAAGATAATACTTTCATAATTTTGATTAGTAAAGAAAATAATGAGCCGGAAGATTTTGTGCAGGTTGAATATGAAGAAATTGCTACTAGCTCTGATTATAGAACTATACGCATCCCATTAGAAGAAGGTGACAAGTGGATTGAAGTAATAGGTACATATGTAATTCCTGAATTTGGAAGTATAGTAATTATAATTTTGGTTGTGGCAGTATCATCAGCAATTATAATATCTAAAAGCAGATTTTCTGTTCTATATAATTAGATTCAAAAATTATATTTTGTTTTATAAGGAGAGATGTTCCGTAATTCAGATACAACTTTTTTTAAAACTTCTACTGTTTGTTCTACTTCATTTAATGTATTCATATATCCAAATGACATGCGTAACGAACCGGTTATCTGTTCATGATTAAAACCCATTGCTTTCAATACATGTGATGCCTTTTGAGTGTGAACCGAACACGCGGAACCAGTGGACGCGGCAATACCATGTTCATCCAACTTTATGATCAAGTCTTCACCTTGTACTCCAAGAAATGTAAGATGAATATTATTGAAAATTCTTTTTCCAGGATGACCGTTTAGTTTTACATGAGATATTTCTTTGACTATTTTTGAGAGCATTGAGGAGTGAAGGGTTTGAAAGTGAGAAATGTTTTCATTTAATCTTTCTTTTGCAATCTCACATGCCTTACCAAATCCTACAATGCTAGCAACATTTTCAGTACCGGAACGCATTCCATTCTCCTGACCGCCACCTAAAATTTGAGGAGTTATTATCACACCTTTTTTTATAAATAATGCCCCAATACCCTTAGGACCATTAATTTTATGTGAAGAAATTGATAACGCATCAACACCTAATTCTTTTACATTGATTGGAACCTTACCCACTGCTTGTACGGCATCCGTATGGAATGGTATTTGATATTTTTTACAAATTTCTGATATTTCTTTAATGGGTTGTATTGTACCGACCTCGTTGTTTGCAAACATGATACTAACAAGAACTGTATGTGGGTTTATTGAATTGGTAATATCATCGGGATTTACAATCCCATGTTCATCAACCGGAAGATATGTGATCTTGATCCCTATATTTTCAAATTTCTTACATGGTTGTAAAATTGCCTCATGCTCTATTGATGATGTTATGATATGATTCTGATCAGGGTGTAATCCTTGGAGTTTTGTAATACCATACAAAATGGTATTATTTGATTCGGTTCCACCTGAGGTAAACAGAATTTCGTCTGGTTCAGCATCAATAAGTGCGGCAACTTGTTTTCGTGCTTTTTGTATTGCGTTCTTTGCCTTTCTGCCAAATTGATGAATTGATGATGGATTGCCGTACTGTACATCAAAATATGGTAACATTTCTTTAACCACTTCTGGATGTACTGCTGTTGAAGCAGCATTATCAAGATAAATCAATTAGTTATCACGTTAATTTTTCCAGGTCTGTAACCTTCTGGATCTATAGAAACATCTTCAAAACTTATCAGTTTTAATTGGCTTTTGATTTTTTGTAATACCAAATTGTTTTCAAGCAAATGTAGTTCATCTATACCAACCTCAATTTTTGCTGTACCATCCATATCCCTAACACGTACCTGTTTAGCTCCCGTGAGTTGCTTGACAATTTTTTCACCAATTTCAATTCTGGCTAGTCTTTCAGCAGTAACGCTTTGTCCCCAAGGAATACGTGACGCTAGACATGAGTTGGAGGGCTTGTCATAAACCGACAGACCAACGCTTTTAGCTGTTTCTCTTACCATTTTCTTTGAGAATTTAGTTTCTGCTAATGGGCTTCTGATTCCATTTTCATGCAGTGCTAATACTCCTGGACGGTAATCTCCCAAGTCATCAATGTTGGTACCATCTACAATCATATCAGTTTCAAATTCTTTTGCCACTTGCAAGAGATGCTCCGAAAGTTCGCTTCTGCAATAAAAACAACGATTATTATCATTTTTAACAAAACTTTCGTTAGCAAGCTCATTGTATTCTATTACTATATGCTTGATTCCAATCTCTAAAGATATTTTTTTTGCATATTCTAATTCTTCTTGGGCAAGTGTCTTATAATCAGCAGTTACTGCTATTGCTGATTTGCCTAATTTCGCATAAGCAGAATAAGCAACTAAAGCACTATCAACGCCGCCTGAAAGTGCTACAAGTACACTATTTTTGCCATCAAACCAATTTAGTAGTTTAGTAAGTTGTTGTGTTTTCATAGTTTTTTCCTAATTTCTTGGTTTAGTAATTCTTCTGTCTCTTTAAACGAAATACTAAGAACGCCGGAAATTTCTTTGATGTCATCAGATTCAATTTTGAAGTGAGATCCATTATTTAGCTCTCTAGTTTTATATCTAACATCAAAACTTTGTCCCTGAATATTCACGGAAACTGTCTTAACAGATCTAGGAACAATATATCGTTGAGATGTTCTTACTCTTACACCAAGTGTTCCAGTTTCCGTAACCAACAAGTCCATAATAGAATTCATGGTATCAGAATCACAGATAACAGATACTAAATTTGTGGGACGACCTTTTTTTGTGATTGCCGAAGATATTGTGACGTCCTTTGCACCATGTGCCATTATTTTTTCAATCATGTTTCCAAGAACTTCGCCAGAGACATCATCAACATTAGTTTCAAGTATTTTTACTGTATCAAGTTGAAGCTGAGTTGATAATACTCCCCTAACTATCTTCAATACGTTTGAAAATCCTTCAAAATCTTTTTGGCCTGCACCATAACCAACTGACTGTATTTTCATAGATGGATAAAATTCAGAGCATTCCTTAGCCAGATTAACTAAGATGCTAGCTCCTGTTGGGGTTGTAAGCTCATCCTTTACATTTCCACCAGCTGTAATAATTCCTGATTCTCTAAATATTTCTAAAACTGCATAGGTTGGATTTGAGCTAATGCCATGAGAAAAAGTCACTGTTCCACCTCCTATTGCTACTGGTGTTACAATAATATCATCATCAAAACAGTCCAAGTCATCTAAGGCAATAGCAGTTCCTAAGATATCTACAACCGTATCAAAACTTGCTGCCTCATGAAAGTACACCGAGTCTTCCGGTTCACCGTGAATTTTTGATTCTGCATGTATGAGGGTTTCAATAGTTTTGACTGCAAACGTTTTTGCGCTCTCAGAAATTTTTAATTTTTCTGCAGATTTTTCAATTATTTCCTTTATCTCTATGCCTTTCCTTTCATGAGTATCATCATCTATTTCTAACAGTAATTCAGTCGCTTGCAACGAATTTTTTTTCACGTCAAGAAAATCTATCTTTTTTATTTTAACTCCTTTACATAACGACTCAGCACTGCGAATTCCATCGATGATTTTTGATCTGTTTGCACCTATATTTACAAGACCACAAAGTAACATATCACCAGAAACACCAGCAACCTGTGAATCAATAACAAGTACCATAAAACTAAATTCTTTAAAATGCATATAAATTCTGTTTAGTATTTACTCGCCTACATAGATTTAATTATCAAAAATCCAAGTGCAGAATATGATAACCATAATCGGTGCAGGAAAAGTTGGTGGAGCTGCTGCGCTACATTCTGCAATAAAGCAATTAGACGATCAAATTCTTCTCCTGGACATTGTAAAGGGACTTCCACAGGGAGAAGCGATGGATCTCAATCACTTGTTATCTGAACAAGGAATAGGTGTTGAAATCAATGGTTCTAACAATTATGAAGATATGAAGGGTTCAGATATTGTTGTAATAGTAGCCGGTGCTGGAAGAAAACCAGGAATGACTAGAATGGATTTGTTGAAGATTAATGCGGGAGTTGTAAAAGATGTTGTAGGAAATGTAAAAAAATATGCTGACAACTCGTTAATAATTCCAGTAACTAATCCGTTAGACCCTACGGCATACATAACATACAAAACTTCAGGTTTTGAAAAAAATAGAGTTTTTGGAATGGGCGGAATGTTAGACTTGTCAAGATTCAAACAATTCATTCATGAAGCAACTAATTCTCCAAGAAAAGAAATTGATGCGATAGTAATAGGTGAACATGGAGAAAATATGCTGCCATTGACTAGACTCGCGCAAGTGTCTGGAAAACCTTTACCAACAATTCTTTCTCAAGAAAAATTAGATGAAATTTTTACTCTGACAAAAAATGTTGCAGCTGAAGTGATAAAGCTAAAGGGAGCTACAGTCCATGCGCCAGGAAACGCAATCTCCTCTATCATTGAAAGTGTTGTAAAAGATAAAAAACAAGTTATGCCAATTTCAACATATTTAGACGGTGAATACGGTCATTCTGACGTTTCAATAGGTGTTCCCGCTGTAATAGGAAAAAATGGTGTAGAAAAAATTAATGAACTTGATTTAAACCAAGAGGAAAAGGAGTGGTTCGATAAAGGAGTAAACAGTGTAAAAAATGCGCTAGCAGGTATTGACATCTGATCATTTTTTAAACTAATCAAATTTAATGTAAATAATTGAACATAGAACAAATTTTTCAATCATTACAAAAAGGAAAGATTTCACCATCAAAGGCTAAAAAATTATTATCGTTATACTCAATCGAAAAAATAGGCAGTATTGCTCAGATTGATACTGGAAGAAAAAATAGAAAAGGAATACCTGAGATTATTTTGGGTGAAAGAAAACAGCTTTTAGATTTAAAAAAAATAATTAAAAAAACTTTATCAAAAAACAACGAGGTACTTGTTTCTAGGATCAAAAAAAAAGACTATTCCAAAATTTTAGAATTTTCTAAAAAGAACAAGTACAAAATCAAAAAAGGAAAAAACACCACTGCACTTCTGATTTACAAAAAAAATATCAAAAAAACTGGCGGTAAAGTTGGAATAATTGCTGCTGGAACATCAGATATTGGTGTGGGAGAAGAGGCTAGACTTGTGTGCGAATCTATGAACTGTGATTGTCTTTGCAGCTATGATGTTGGAATCGCAGGGCTGCATAGAATTTTCCCTGTTCTTAAACAATTCGTTGAATCAGAAGTTAGTGCTATAATTGTGGTTGCTGGCATGGAAGGCGCACTAGCCTCCATCGTATCATCTATAGCTGATGTTCCTGTAATAGGAGTACCAACTTCAATTGGATATGGATATGGTGAGAAGGGAGTTGCTGCGCTTGCGTCTATGTTACAAAGCTGTTCCCTCGGTCTTACTGTAGTCAATATAGACAATGGTGTTGGGGCAGGTGCTGCAGCTGCAAATATAGCAAACAGAATAAAAACTAAATCTACACGTTAATTATTCCCAAGTTTGCAAGTTCGCTGCCAATACCAAATCCAATTAATGCAACACCAGTTCCAAGACCAGCCATTTCCAAACCACCCTTCACTATACCAGTTTCGGCCATTCGTGATTTTATGGCACCGACAATAAATGAAGCCGTTATGCTAATTCCTACTGCCATTAGAAGTGCACTATAACCACTGCCAAAAAAGAACGGAATTATAGGAAGCATACCGCCAACCAAAAAAGAAACAAACATTATCAATGCGCTTTTTAGTGGACTTCCAACAACATCTACATTCAATCTTAGTTCTTCATTAAGCATTGTATCTAGCCAGACTTTTTTATCAGAAGTGATTTTATTTACAATCATCTCAAGATCTTTGCCTGAAAACCCTTTTGCTTTGTAAATATCCTCAATCTCTTGACGTTCAACATCAGCTTTATTTTCTATCTCCCACTTCTCCCTGGCTATTTCCGATTCTAACAACTGTCTGTGAGATTTTACAGCAAGATAATTTTGTACAGCCATAGCCTTTGCACCAGTAAACATTCCCACTAATGCCGCCAAAATTATAATATCAGAGGAAACGTTCGCACCACCAACGCCAGCTGCAATCCCAAGCGAAGTGTTTATTCCATCTCCAAACCCAAAAACAAAATCCCTAATTACACTGGATTCACCGATATGTGGTTCAGTATGTCTAGGCTCAGTAATATCCTTCATTTTATTTTAAAGACACCATCGATAATTGAATTTTTGATAAATATTAGATGTCTTGTCGCAAAAATTTTATACTATCGATAAGGTCAAGCATACATTGGCTGGTAAAAGAATAGTACTTACAGCAGATCGTAGTTTAATGACTAACTATAGGGGTAATTTTCTTTATGGTTTCATAGCATGTGGTCCTTATGAGGTTCTTCCAGAATGGGTTTTTGATAAAGTCTTTTGTCCTCCAGTTGAAACTGATCCTATCACTGGCGAGGCAAAAGTTGCCCAAGTTGGATTAAGAAGGGTAGAAAGTGCCCTGTTACAAGGTTACAAGAGAGATGAGATTATAACTGTAAATCCTGATTATATTGAAAAATCAATAGGCTCTGATACAAAAATAGTTGGAATCAATGTGATGGATCCACTTGGGATGGCGCCGGTTACAACCACAATGTCACCCGAAAAACTATCCTATGTTGCGATGAAATTCAAAAAGATGTGCGCCGATATTATCCAATTAAAGAAAAAGTATCATTTCAAAGTTGTTGTTGGAGGAAATGGTGCTTGGGAACTTGCAAAGTCAGACAGAATGAGAATTCATGGAATTGATACTGTGGTTGTTGGTGAAGCAGATGAGCTTGCTTTGGATTTATTCAATGACTTGGAAAAAGGAGATGCGCCAGAACTAATGCATTGCTTTGTAAGGAACATACAAAATATCCCAGAGATTACTTCTCCCACTGTAAATTCCTTAATAGAGGCAATGAGAGGATGTGGAAGAGGTTGTGACTTTTGTGATGTTAACAAAAGATCCAAAAAGGATCTTCCTCTTGACAGACTACAGCGTGAAGCGAAGATAAACCTGGATTATGGCTTTGATTCAGTTTGGTTGCACTCTGATGAGATGCTACTATATGGTTGTGACAATCGTGATTTCTATCCAAACTATGACGCCATTACTACACTATGGCAAGGACTAAAAGACATCGGTGCAAATTTTGTTGGAACTACCCATATGACATTTTCAGGTGTTGTTGCTGACCCGAAGCTCATACATGATATTTCTGAAATTAATGACATGCGCACAAGTGGAAGATGGTTGTCAACAAATCTAGGAATTGAAACAGTTTCCCCTAGCTTGATAAAAAAACACTTGGGAGTAAAGGCAAAACCATTTTCAACAGACGAATGGGGCTGGGTAGTAAGAGAAGGTGCAAAAATACTTAACAAAAACCATTGGTTTCCAGCAGCTACTATAATCATTGGTTGGCCGGATGAAACTCCAGATGATGTACAATATACTATTGACATGATGAGTGACTTTAGAGCATTTGATTTTAGGGGATTAGTAGCTCCGTTACTCTACCAAGACTTTAGTGAGAAAAATTCAATGCACTTTGGCAACCTGAATGAGGCACAATTTACATTGTTTTGGAAATGTTGGGAAAATAACCTTCGTGTTATTAATGATATCATACCAATTATTCTTAGAAACAAGACGTATGGACCTCCAATGAAAATTTTCATGTATGGTATCCTTAAAGTTGGAACGTGGGCAATAATGAGATATTTGCGTGGTTTGTGTAAGGACTTGTTTAATGGGAGAATGCCTGAAGATATTATTGAAAAATGGGCAAGAAGTAGATCTGTTACTGCTCCTGCCTACACAAAATAATAGATTATAATTTTTCTATTGCTGCATCAGCTATAGTGTTTCTTTTTGGAGACATGACTATGAAATATGTTTTATCAGCTCTTTCTATTGATTCAACCTTTTTGTAACTTTTAGTATTTATGTCAAATTCCAAAATTCCATTTTCCAACGTGCCCTTTGTAAAAATCATTAGATAGGTTCCAGTTTCTGAGTGGCTCAGCGGTATAATAGAGCAAATATATCCTTTGTAAGAATTAATTGGCAAATAATTTTTCATCGGTGGAGCAATAGAAGCCATATACAGAAATATATCTTCAATGGAATCAAATTCCTCAAATTCTATATCCATCAAGTTTCATGAATTTGATAAACTATAAGAACGTAGAGATTATTTCCTATTTTTTATTTTAAATATAACAACAGCAGGTGCAACGAAATACATTCCAATGTTTAGCAATATGACACCAATACCATATCCAAGCATCTCAGATTCAGAATCAATGTCAGCATATTGCAATAATGTCAATGATGTAAGAAGTGGGGTCAGCGTTAGTTTCACAGCTTCCTTGAAGACTGGATTCTCCCTTTCATAGTCAGCTATTGCTGGACTGAACGAATAGTAGAACTGGTTGAAACCTGCCATGAAGCTAGTTCCTGATTCTGTTTGAAGTACAGTATTATCACGAATTTCTCTAAGGAATTGTATTTGTGGTGCCATTTCAGAACCAAATGCGGCAGTTGCAATTAAACATCCACCGCCTCCCTGTTGTTGTTCAGCTACACAAAGTCCATTTTTTAACACAGTACCAGGTCCACAAACAGGTTGAGTTGCTTCTGGTTCTGGCTCAACTTCTGGTTCTGGCTCAACTTCTGGTTCTGGCTCAACTTCTGGTTCTGTTACTTCTGGTTCAGCTGCAGCAGAACTACCACCAAACTTGAACTCAGTTTGGTTTGATTGTGCGCCCCACTTTGCTTTAACAGTATAATCACCTTCAGCACTAATCATACCACCAGCTTTAAGTGGTACGGGTAGATATCGCTGGAATAATTTCCATCTGAGTTGGGTGTTATTTGAAGAACTGTTACAAGATTCCCATTTGGTGCAATGATTGTAATTAAAACATCAACACTTTTCTGTGGATCTGACGCATCAAAATCTTTAACAAATCCTGAAATAGTAATTGTGGCACCCTCTACATAAAATTCCTTATTTGTTGTAACAGAAAGAGGTGCTACTGCTGCATGTCCGTCAGCATATGCTGCGCCAGATATTCCATACGATAAAAGTGAAAGAGATAAAAATGCTAAAAAGAATTTTCCCGAGAGTTTCATGCCTACAAAGCTACGACATTTTTAGGGTATTTATGTATTAATCAGAAAAAAAAGTAGTTTTATTTGTTAATTTTTAGTTCAATTTAAAAATTCCATTAGTTAAGGAAACTGTCAAGCTTTGCTAGTCCATCATCAATGTTTTTAAAATTATCATCATTCTCTAGAAATTTTGACAGCTTTTCAGTATCAAGTGAATAAGAAACATCATCATTTTTTTCGTTTTTACTTACAAAACCTTTTTCAATTAAATATGATAATTTTTCATCAAGTTTTTCTTTCGAAATAGCAATTTTTTTCGTAAGAACTGATAGTAGTTTTGGACCGTCCTTTAATTCTACTAGAATTTCAGCGTTGACAGGTTCGAATAATGATTCTAGAATTTTCTCGCTTTCATTTGAAGCATCATTTGACATGTTCTTCATCTTAATATACAAAATTATAATTCTATCCATAAGTCATATCAAAATAATTCAGGTACTCAGCAGGGTTTTTATCGGGGACACTGAAAATCTTGATACTTGACCGTTGAATATCAGTATTTAGTAAGGATCGTTGGAAATGACATTCCCGGAGAGAGAAAAATGGTAGTTGGACTGACCCAAATAAGAGGTGTTGGTTACATGTTTGCAAATACAATCTTAAACCTTTTAAAAATAAATCCTGATCAAAGAATTGGCTATTTGTCATCAGAACAGGTTAAATCAATTGAAAGTATTATAAAAAATCCATCAGCGTCTAATTTTCCATCTTGGTTTTTAAACAGAAGGAAAGATGTTGAAACAGGTGAAGATAAGCATTTGATAACTTCTGATATCGCATTTACAGTCAGAAATGATGTTGAAAGAGAGAAAACGAGTGGTAGCTGGCGAGGAATTCGTCACATGTTTGGATTAAAAGTTAGAGGCCAGCGTACCAGATGTACTGGTAGAAAAGGTGGAGCAGTTGGTGTTGCCAAAGGAGGCAAAATAATGCCAGCACGAGCAGGAGAAGCTGTTGAAGGAGAACCAACAGCTGGTGCAGAAGGAACAGAACCAGCAACTGAAGCTAAAGAGGGTTCAGAAAAGAAGGAAGCACCTGCAACTGGAAAGAAGGAAGCACCTGCAACTGGAAAGAAGGAAACACCCCCAGCTGATAAAAAGAAATAGATGGTTTAGATGGGAGATCCTAAAACACCAAGAAGAGTTTGGAAGAAACCTAAGCGTCCACTTAATTATGATCTTTTGATGGATGAATTAAAAACTCTTGGCGCATTTGGGTTAAAAACAAAACGAGAATTATGGAAAACTCAAACTGAGTTATCAAGGGTAAGGTTACATGCGCGTTCTCTACTTGCTTTAAGACAAGAAGATAGAAAGAGAAAAGAACCTATACTAATACAATCACTCTCAAAAATTGGATTAGTGGATCAAAATTCAACTTTGGATGATGTGCTAAACCTACAAGTTACCGATTTATTGTCACGTCGTTTACAAACCATGGCGCAGAAAAAACTCTATTTTAAAACTCCATATCAAGCACGGCAGGCAATTGTCCACGGGCATGTAATGATTGGAGATAGTGTTGTTACAATTCCATCATATGTTGTTAAAACTGAGGAAGAAGCAAAGATTCACTTAATCCCTGAATCACGCTTTAATGAAACATTATCCAAACCAGAATCAGATTTAGGGAGTACTGAAACAGAAAACCTAGAGTCTGAGACCAGTGATCAATCTAAAAGTGAAGAATCGTCAGTTAAACAAGATGTACGGAAAGAATCAACTGAAAAATCATAAGTTAAGCTTATCAACAGACAAAAATCTAATCTCTTAAGAATTAAAATGTGTTCAATTATTGGCTACCGCGGAAAGAATTCTGCAGCACCAATCCTAGTCAATGGATTACAAAGGATGGAGTATAGGGGTTATGATAGTGTGGGTATTGCAACCAAATCAAAAAATCAGATTCTGCTTAGAAAAGGAGTTGGAAAGGTTGTAGAGGTAAATAATGCTATACAACTTGATAAGCTTCCTGGCAACATTGGCATAGGCCACACACGGTGGGCAACACACGGTAAAGTAACTGAACAAAATGCACATCCACATTCAAGTAATTCTGGTAAAATTGCAATTGTTCACAATGGAATCATTGAAAATTTTGAAGAATTAAAATCAAATTTACAAAAAAAAGGTTTTGATTTTCATAGTGAAACTGACACGGAAGTTATTGCTAATCTGATTCAACTAAATTTTGATGAAGCCCCAGATGTCAAACAGGCCATTATTAAAACAGTTGCGCAACTGAAGGGACACTATTCTTTTGTTGTAATTTTTGAAGATGGTACTATTGTTGGTGCACGATTTCATGAACCACTAATTGTGGGAGTAGGAAAGAATAGCTACTATTTGTCTAGTGATGTACTGGGTTTCATAGAAAAAACAGATGATGCAATTTACCTAGATAATGAAGATTTTGTAATTCTTAATGATGCTGGAATACATATTTTTGGTTTTGATGGCTCGTCTGTCAAATATCAAATTACAAAAGTTTCAAAAGAATTTGCAGATGTTTACAAGGGAGATTATGCACATTTTACCATAAAGGAAATTTCAGAACAGCCGGATTCAATATTACAAGCAGGAAACAACGATCAAATTCAGCAATTTGTTGACGGTGTCAAGCAAGCAAAAAATTTGTACATTACTGGGAGTGGAACTAGTTACAATGCGGCTGAAATAGCAAAATATCTTATGTCAAAATTTGCAAAAATTAAGATAAATACCGTGATTGCAAGTGAATTGGCATTTTCGCCAGATGATATTGAACAGAATTCAACACTTGTTGCTATTTCACAAAGTGGTGAAAGTGCTGATGTGTTAGAAGCTGTCAAAATTGCTAAAGAATCAAATGCAAGTATTTTGTCGATTGTAAATCATCTAAACTCATCACTTTCACAAGAATCATCATTAGTAATTGGATTAAACTGTGGACCGGAAATTGGAGTTGCTGCAACAAAGAGCTTTACGTCACAACTTACAATACTATACAAAATTACTGATAAACTGTGTAATGGTTGTATTAATCCAGATTGGGAAAAAGTTTCATCGATGGTTTCCCAGATTCTGTCAAATCATTCAAAGATAAAAGAAATAGCAAAAGATCTTAAGGAAGTATCAGACATTTACGTCCTTGGAAGAGGAATTCATCTTCCAATTGCCAGAGAGGCCGCTCTAAAACTGAAAGAACTTTCGTACATTCATGCAGAAGCCATAGCAGGGGGAGAGCTAAAGCATGGACCATTGGCTTTAATGGATTCAAATGTCTATGTGATAATAATTAATCCAAATGACTCAACCTATAATGACACGTTGAACACTGCCCATGAAATTAAAGCGAGGGGCGCAAAAATTATTGGAATATCAGATAAAGAAAGTGACGTCTATGATTATTGGGTTGAGATCCCTACAATTGATGAATCATTATATCCAATAATTGAAATTATTCCCATTCAACTTTTGGCATATTATTCTGCATTAGAAAAGAAAACTAACCCTGACTACCCAAGAAATCTAGCAAAGTCTGTTACTGTGAAGTAGTAACTCGTGAATACTCTTTATCAATCAGTTTTAACAATTTTTTTGAATCTATACCAGTTTTGAGAATTGAAGCAATCATGCTTCCACCAGCCCCAACTCCTTCCTTTACAAATCCTTTTGAATAAGCACGTAAACCATCAAACTTTGAATCCTCCAATTTTGGGTTTATAGATAATACAGGAATGTCAGAAATTGATTTTACCATATCCAACAAGTTTGCATCTTTATCATCAATTATGTAAGACGTAGTTCCTATTGCAACTCTGTTTTCATCATATCCTGTTGATTTTGCTATAGCAAGAACTGCAGCCATCTGAGTACCTCCTGCTAGAATTACGTTTGTAATCTCGGAAGCTGTGCTTAGCATGCCTGCAACAAACGGTATCATTGGATCACCGGCATTTGCTATTACATCATATGGTTCTTTAGAATCAGAACGCTCTAGTGCTTTTTCAACAACTCCATTTTTTAGTGATTTAGGGTTTTTGGGCATGCTTGAGCTTACATGTGCGTCGATTCCCAAACTTTTCAAAACAGCAAGTGCAGTAGTTGTTCCCGCAGGAATACTTTCACCAATTATAAGGCAATCAGTGCATGAAGCCAATGTTCTGCCAAGTATCCTACCATAGTCAATAGCGTGTACAACATTAGACTGTTCAAGTCCAGGCTCTATGGCTATATTTTTACCATAAGTGACACCAGTGTGAAAATATGGAAGTTTTGGAGAAATTTTGCTTCCAGCATTAATAATTACTTGTGGGATGCTTGCTGATTCCAGAGCTGCCTTGGTCAGAAGAGCAGGTGTAGGTTTTCCATCAGGTGTCATTGGAATCATGTCTATGCTTTTACAGGATCCATAGTGAAGAAATTCCGCGTCTGCAGGCGGAGTAAATTTGATGAAATCTGCATCAGCCCCAGCCACCGTGATTCCAGGAATTTCACATGTTTCTGTATAGGAAATTACAAATGAAAAAAGAAACTTCTTCTGCTCAATATCTTTTATGAATTTTTGTCCTTTTTCCTCATTGCAATGAATTTTGATATCAGACGTAGTTAACCACCCATTCGTTCAACAAATTCTGCCTCCGAGACATTTTGCATTACAAAGTTTGTTCTTTTTTCGCTTCCAATAGTGGATGTTGGAGATGAGCCATAATCATGACCTGGATACAAAACCAGATCATCACTAAGATTTGCAACAACATCAGCCAAACTGTGATAAAGTTCCCTTGCACTTCCTCCTGGCAAATCAATTCGGCCACAGTTTCCTACAAACAAAGTATCACCTGAAAAAATTTTTCCATCACCCACAAGACAAATGCTGTCTTTTGAATGTCCGGGTGTGTGATATACAGCAAGTTCAGAACAGCCAAATTTTATAGAATCTCCATCTGAAACCGTCAAGTCATTTTTTAGTTGTGATGCATTATGCTGAACAATCTTTACACTAAGTTCTTTTGCCAATTCCTCATTTCCTCTGGTATGGTCATCATGCCAATGAGTATTAACGATATACTTGGGATTGAGATTTTGTTCGGTGATAATTTCAGTTAACTTTTCCAAATCCCACGATGGATCAATCACAATTGCCTCATGTGTAGATTCGTCTTCAACAATGTATGAAAAATTCTGCATTGGACCCACTGGAATTTGATACACCTTCATAGAACACCAATCTCTGCCTCTAGAGGTATCCCAATTTTTTCAACGTAAATTTCTCCGCAAACGTCTGTTCTTTTTGGCATGCCAACCTTCATTCTATGAAACGTAACTGTCATGTCAGCCTTTACACATGCTTGGTTGGTTTCACCTGTATCAGGATTAAGACCAGATGGAACATCAACAGCTACTTTGAATGCATTTGATTTACTGATAAACGTAATAGCAGATGCATGAGGCTCCCTTATTTCACCTGAAATACCAGTTCCTAAAATTCCATCAACTATTATATCAAATTTATCTAAATTGTTAAGATGCTCAAGATTTCCATCAGTAAGTAATTTTATTGATTCCATTTTTTCTAACAAATTCCAGTTCCATGAACATTCTTCTGATCTAATATTATTAGGCTTGCCCAAAAGAAAAACAGTTACGCTTGATCCGTATCCTGCCAAATGTCGTGCAATTACTAAACCATCACCACCGTTATTTCCAAGCCCACCAAAAACCAAAACTCTTTTTGATTTTACATCTCCAAATTTTTCTACCAGTCTTTTCGCTGTTGCCGCACCAGCATTTTCCATCATAAATTTTCTCAAAAATCCCATCTGATGACCATTTTCCTCAATCTGCATCATTTGTTTGACAGTTATGCACATGTCTAAACCAAATTAATAAAGCAATTAAGCCCTTTGGCAAACGACTTTATCCCAGTTTTTTTGAAACAGATCATGACATTAAAGAACGTAAAATCATCGCTGCCGAGAATTTCAAAGTCTCTAAAAGCTACCAATGCATCAAGAGAATTTTTGATAAAAAATACGAGAGATGTTGTAATCTTATGCAGTCATTCCATCATAGCTGCTCATAAAGGTGATCTCAGATTGGCAAAGCAAAAAATCAAGAAAGCGGAAGTAGTTTTGAAAAGGAACCAAAAAAAAGCAAAGAATAATTTTAAAAAATATCTTATAACACCCGAGCAAGAATTTGTTGAGGCTCATTCATTTTTGGCTGTAATAGAAAATAAGGAAATCCCTTCGCTAAAATCTCTAAAAGTTTCAGAGGAATCGTATATCTTGGGATTGCTTGATTGCATTGGTGAGCTTAAAAGACTGGTGTTAGATAATATCAGGAATGGACAACTAAAGAAAGCTGATAGAATTTTTAGTGTTATGGAGAATCTCTATCAAACTCTATACCCATTTGCAATGTATGATAAAATTGTAAAGGAAGCAAGAAGAAAATTGGATGTTAATCGTATTCTTGTAGAAGAAACAAGAGCAGTAATTACTGAAGAGATCAGAAGAAACCATTTCGTCAAAGCTCTGACAAAAAAATAATAATATAATTTTTAGAAATGCGGGCGATGGGATTTGAACCCACGAACTCCTAAGAGACTAGCCCCTCAAGCTAGCGCCTTTGACCAGGCTGGGCGACACCCGCAAAGAACTTCCGTGCAGGGTTTTTATAATCCTTAACTGTTTTTTGAAGATGTGCTAGTACCTGTAAGATGTTTTACATGTGGTAATCTTGTAGCTGATAAATTTGAAGAATATCAGAACAGAGTAAAGTCAGGTGAAGAACCTGCAAAAATATTAGATTCATTAGGGATCGAAAGGTATTGCTGTAGAAGAATGCTGTTAACCACAGTTGAGACAATACAACAGGTTATTCCATTCTATGAGGCTATGTACAAAAGGAATACAGAGATTCAGTCAGAGTTAGAATAGATTGGCTAGAATTACGTCAATTAAAGGTAGGATAATTCATAATAGTAGAGGTACCAAGACTATAGAAGTAGACGTAATTTCTGACAACCAATACCTAGGTAGAACATCAGCACCATCTGGTGCAAGTGTTGGAAAATATGAAGCTGTTAGCTTCCCTAAAGATGGTCCTGAGGAAAGTCTTCGTATTTTAAACGAAAATTCAAAGAAATTTCTTGAATTTGAGTCAAGCGACTTGAAATCAATTGATGAAACATTAAAGTCGATAGATCAAACACCTAACTATTCTAAGATTGGTGGAGGGTTAGCTTATGCCATTACAATTGCTTCAATAGAATCAGCATCAAAAGCAGTTGGAAAACAATTGTTTGAATTAATTTCAGAGCAAAATGAATATAGATTTCCAATCCCAATAGGGAATATTTTAGGTGGTGGGGTACATGCAGGACCTGGAACACCAGACATACAAGAAATTCTAATTTCTGCGCCAGGTGCTAAAACGATTAGGGATGCTATTGAAACAAATTTCAAAGTTCATAAAGAATTACGCAATGTGATAGAAAAAGCCGATCCAAGTTTTACAAACGGAAGAGGAGATGAAGGGGGATGGGCTCCAAAATGTGATAATGAAAAAGCCTTAGAACTTTGTGCAAAGGCTTGTGAAAATTTGGGATACACTTTAGGAAATGAAGTGTCATTGGGAGTTGACTTTGCATCATCAACTCAGTGGGACGAAGAAAAACATCTGTACGTATACGAAAGGGCAGGATTTGAAAATACACCAGAAAAGCAAATTGAATTTGCTGCCAATATTATTGAAAAATACAAATTAATCTATGCAGAAGATGCAGTGCATGAAGAAGCATTTGGGGATATGTCTGAACTGGTCTCAAAATTTCCTAAAACTATGATAGCTGGTGATGATCTAACCGTAACAAACAAAGACATGCTAAAAAAAGCAATTGAAAATAAATCGTGCAATGCTGCAATTTTAAAAGTAAATCAGGCAGGAAGTTTATACGATGCATTAGAATTTTCCAAAGTAGCAAGTAACAATAACATTAAATTGATCACGTCACATCGCTCTGGAGAATCAATAGATTCACAGATTTCTCATATAGGAATAGGAACTAATTCCAAGATGTTAAAAGTTGGTGTTGTTGGAGGAGAGAGAGTTGCAAAATTAAATGAGTTGATCCGCCTTTCAGAGCATGATTTAATACAAGGCATGGCTGAGGTTTAAAAATCAAATGAGTCAACAGGCAGAACACGAAGAAATTAAAAAGAAAGTTCTTTCGACTGGAATAAGGGTAGGTACTGAAGTTAAAACAAAATTTATGCTTCCATATATCATACAAGCCAACCCTGAGGGACTTTACCTATTTGATTTGGATATTACTTTAAACAGAATTCAGACTGCTGCTAGGTTTATAAAAAAATTTGACATTGAAAAAGTAATTGTATATTCCGGAAGGGTTTATGCTACGACACCAATTGAAAAGTTCTGTGAGTTAACAGGTGCAAAAAAAATGTTAGGACGATTCATGCCTGGAACCCTTACAAATCCATCACTGCCATATTATTCAGAACCACTTCTAATCATAATCTCTGATCCTCAGGTTGATGCTCAGGCGGTTACTGAAGCTACAAATGCAGGAATTCCGGTAATAGGAATTGCCAATACTGATAATGTGACGTCAAAACTTGACTTGGTTATTCCCGCTAATAACAGAGGAAGAAAAGCTCTAGCAACAGTTTATTGGTTATTAGCTCGTGAAATTCTTCAAGATTCAAAAACAATGAAATATGAAATTGAAGACTTTGAAACCAAGACTGCCGAAGTGGAAGAAGAATTATAGAGCAATACCTTAAACCAAAATATTGAAATCAATAGCATCCGCACCGGGAAAAATAATTCTATTCGGAGAACATTTTGTTGTTCATGGAACTAAAGCAATTCTTGCTGCAATAGACAAGAGGGTAACAGTCACATCAACTTTTACAGAGAATAAAACCATAAAGGTAAATTCACAATTGGGAACACTTGAAGTGCCCATTTCATCTTCGTATGAAGAAGTCAAAAGTGAGTTTAGACCATTTGTTTATCTAGCAAATAAAATAATTAACTCTAATCAAAATGTTAATGGATTAGAAGTTACAATAGATTCTGACATTCCCATTGGAGTAGGGCTCGGATCATCTTCTGCATGTTGTGTTGCTGCAGCCGCTTCAATCTCCGAATTATTTAAGGAACTATCATCTGAGGAGATCTTAAATATATCAATAGAGGCCGAAAAAACAATCTTTCCTGATACGTCTGGTGCAGATTGTACAGTTTGTACTTACGGCGGAATGATTGAATATGAACAATTTACTGGAACTAAAAAAATTGATAATACTTTTGAGCTTAATCTTGTAATAGCAAATTCTATGATTCCACACACCACGAAGAACAGTGTTGAGAGGGTCAGCAAATTCAAGGAAAATGATGAAGAGAGGTTTTCACAATTATGTGATCTTGAAACCAAATTAATCGATGAAGTAATTGTAGCCATGAAAAATAATGATGTTACTACACTTGGATTAAAAATGTCAGAGAATCAGAAATATCTTGAAGAAATCCAAGTTTCAAACGATACGTTACGTGACATGATAAGTTCCTTAAATGAAATATCTTTGGGCTCAAAAATTACCGGAGCCGGGGATGGCGGCTGTATTATTGCACTAATTAAAGATGAAAATATGGACCAAATACCTGCGCTTTTAGGAAATGATAAGGAATGTTTTTCAGCAAAAATTGATACAAAGGGTGTAGTGTGGAGTAAGATAGAACAATGATTTTAATAAAATTGGGAGGTTCAATTATTACAAACAAGGAAAAACCCCAGTCAGCAAGAAGAAAAACAATCTACAATATTCTAAAACAGATCAAGAGGATTGACGAGCCAAAGATTTTGGTTCATGGCGGTGGCTCGTACGGTCATTACTGGTCTGTGAAATATGGCATGCATACAAAACCCGCAAGATACAACTTGAAGGGACTTTCAGTTGTAAAAAACTCCATGATAGAACTGGACAAAATTATCCTGGACAGCGCCGCAAAAAACAGGCTAGATACGTACTCTCTGCCACCTACTGATTTTATGAACGGAAACCAGCCAATTAGAAACAAGATTCAGAAGATTGGTGAGATTGCAAAGTCTGGGCTTGTCCCAGTCACATATGGCGATGCGTTATGGTATGGTCAGAAAAAATCTTACATTTTATCCGGAGATGTGATAATGACTACGATTGGAAAAATATTGAAGCCAAGACTGTCAGTTTTTGTTCTGGATGTAGATGGAGTGTACTCTAATACAAAGTCAAAAAAATTAATTTACGATTTCAAAAAGGAAAAACCGACAATCAGTAAAAACAAGATGGATGTAACTGGAGGAATGACTCGAAAAATTACAGAAGCGGCAAAGATGTCAAAGTCTGGTCTGAAAGTGTTTTTCGTAAACGGTAACAGGCCTCAAAGAATCGTTGATGCTGTTTCTGGTAAAAAATTTGAAGGCACACTATTCAGGTGATAGAATGGAAGAATATGTTATTCTTGTAGATCAAAACGATAATCCAATTGGAAAGGAAGAGAAAGTAAAATGTCATTTGCCAAACGGAAAGCTTCACAGGGCGTTTTCTGCATTGATATTCAACGGTGAAGGAAAATTACTGTTAACCAAAAGAAGTGAAAGTAAAATGCTCTGGCCAAATGATTGGGACGGAACTGTTGCAAGTCATCCAAGGGAATCTGAAACCTACGTGTCATCTGCTGAGCGTAGAATGCCTGAAGAGATTGGAATCGACTGTAAGATGAATTATGTTAACAAATTTGAATATCACGTTCCCTACAAGGACATTGGTTCTGAAAATGAAATTTGTGGCACGTTGATTGGGGCGATAGACAGCTTTGATAAATCATCTCTGATAAAGGATGAAATTTCTGAAATCAAATGGATTAGTCCAGATGAATTGAAAAATGAACTTGAGCAGAATAGGGACGCATACTGTCCATGGATGGTAATTGCACTTTATTTTCTTGCAGATTCCGACTCGACTACGCTAGAAAAATTCAATTCTTTAATTACAAAATGGGCTTCAGATGATTTGAAACCTGTATATGAAAATGCAATTAAACATTACATACCTGACAACAATTGGAGATTAGTACGTTGAAAGTTTCAAATTCTATTAAAAAAAATGCAGGGTTTGTCAACAAGTTCCTAAAAAAAGAGCTAAAAGGTAATCCAAAACAGCTGTATGATGCTGCCTCCCATCTAATCCTTCATGGTGGTAAGCGTCTAAGACCATTTTTGGTTCTGAAGAGCTGCCAGATGCTTGGTGGAAGACAATCTGATGCAATTGCTGCGGCTAGTGCAGTTGAGATGATTCATAATTTCACATTGGTACATGATGACATTATGGATAATGATGAGATGAGACATGGAGTTCCAACTACTCATAAAAAATTCGATATGCCACTAGCAATTCTTGCAGGCGATGTTTTGTATTCAAAGGCATATCATACTATCTCATCAAAATCAAAATTATCTTCCAATTATACAACACAGCTAGTATCAAAATTATCCAAAACATGCGTTGAGATTTGTGAGGGACAAGTTGGTGACATTAAATTTGCTGAAAACAAGAGAATTCCAACTGGAAAGGAATACATCAAAATGATTGAAAAGAAAACAGCAGTACTCTTTGAGGTTTCATGTGCCATGGGGGCAATTTGTGCAAAAAGAAAACAAAAGGATGTGAAAAATCTGTCATCGTTTGGAAAGAATTTAGGAATAATATTTCAAATCACAGATGATCTTCTTGGAATTATTGGTGACAGTAAAATTACAAAAAAACCGGTGGGAAACGACATACGCGAAGGTAAAAAAACACTTCCAATTATACTCGCAATTAGGAAAGCAAAAGGTAAGAACAAGAAAATAATACTGCGCGTCTTTGGAAATTCTAAAGCTTCAAAACAACAAATTCACTTGGCAGTGAATGTTATTCGTTCATTAGGAGTAGAGGAAGAAGTAGGAAACATGATATTGAAATATGCACAACGGGCTAAAAAATCACTTAGCTCGTATACTGGTACAGCTAAAAACGAAATAATTTCGTTGTTGGATTTTGTAATTAAAAGGCGTTTGTAGCTTGGCTGATGATTTAAAGAAAGAGATTAGAAAAATAGCTTTACAGAATGCAGTTGAGCATGATGGTAAGACAAAAGACAAAGTTGTCCTATCAAAATCTTTAGGAACAATACCTGAACTTAAAAACAATGTTAAAGAGGTTATTCCTGAAATTGCCTCAATTGTTTCTCAGGTTAATGGCATGTCAATTGAAGAACAAAAAACTGAGATACAGAATAATTTTCCTGAAATACTTGATGTGAAAGAAAATGTAAAAGAGGAAAGAGTGGGCTTACCGCCCTTGGAAGGGGCTGAACAGGGAAAGGTTGTAACTAGATTTACACCTGCTCCTAATGGCTATCCTCACATTGGTCACGCAAAGGCGGCTATAATCAGCGAAGAGTATGCCAAAATGTACGGCGGAAAACTAGTTCTAAGATATGATGATACTAATCCGGAGGATACCAGGTTAGAGTACTGGGCTGCCATAAAAGTGGGACTAGATTGGCTTGGGATAGAATTCGATGAAATAAAAAATACCTCTGATGATATCGGGCTGTTTTATGATAAATGCGTTGAGATGATAAAGAAAAATTATGCATATGTCTGTACGTGTAAGCGTGATACTATAAGCAAAAACAGGAAAGAAATGGTGTCTTGCGAATGTAGCATGGGAGATGTTAAACAAAATGAAGAGAGATGGGAACGAATGTTTAAGAAATACAAACCAGGCGAAGCAGTTGTTAGATTTCGTGGAGACATGGAATCTAAGAACACTGTAATGCGAGATCCTGTACTCTTTAGAATCAACGATGCAAGACATGCACGGTTAGCAGAAGAACACAGGGTTTGGCCAAGTTATGATATTGCAGTTGCTGTTGAAGATTCTACGGATGGTATAACTCATGCCTTGAGAAGCAAAGAATATGAATTAAGAAACGAATTGTACCATGCAATACTGGATGCTCTTGATATGAGACATCCTAAGATGCTTGAATTTTCAAGGTTAGAGTTCAAGGGCATGCCAGTCTCAAAAAGAATCTTAAGACCTTTGATAGACGAGGGAAAGGTTTCTTCATATGATGACCCAAGATTACCAACATTAGCAGCTCTAGAGCGCCGTGGGATAACCCCAGAGGCAATTAGAAAGTTCACGTTGTCTTTGAGCCTTACAAAAGCAGATACTTTAGCACCATTTGATTCACTTGAGGCGTTTAACCGAAAAATTGTTGACGAAAATAGTATCAGGTTATTCATGGTAAAAGATCCTAAAACACTGACAATTAGAAATCTGCCTAATTCTACTGTAGAACTTCCTAACCACCCATCTAATAAAATGGGAACCAGAAAAGTTATGGTAGAAGATAGTGTCTTTTTATCATCTGATGATGTCAAGAGTCTTAAGATTGGAGATCAATTGCGCTTAATGGGACTAGGTAACGTAAAAATCACATCCGTAAATTCAGAAATAACTGGAGAGTTTACCGGTGATGAACGTGATGTAAATTTTATGAAATTACAATGGGTTTCTCAAAAAAACGCCCATGAATTAAAAATTCTCATACCACAACGGTTGTTTGTAGATGATAAATTTAACGAGGAAAGCCTAGAAGAAATACATGTGTATGTAGAACCTCATTACTTAGAATTAAGGAATGGAGAAGAAATACAGTTTGTTAGATTTGGATACTGCCGTAAAGATTCATCTAAACAAGCCATTTTTACCCACAAGTGATTAACGTGAAAATTGCAAGATTAATGCATGATGGTAAGGAAACCTATGGTTTGATAATAGATGGTAACGTTGCAACAAAAGATAGTATAATACACGAAACGGGTGTTCCCCTTCCATTAAGCATCATAGATTTTCTATTTGATGGGTGGTATGATGAAATTAAGGATAAAATATCTTCTACGTCATTTCAAGATAAATTTGAAAAATTTAGATTGCTTCACCCACTTCCAAACCCATCAAAAATAATTTGTCTTACATTTAACTACCCGAAACACGCGGAAGAACAGAATTATGTGTCCACAAAAGAACCTGTAATATTTATCAAACCGCGAACAACATTATGCGGAACTGGATCAGAGATTAGATGTCCTAATTTTGTTAAACAGTTGGATTATGAAATTGAGCTTGCTGTCATAATTGGTAAGACTTGCAAAAACATAGATGAAATTGCATCAAAAGACTACATTTTTGGCTATATGATTTTCAATGATGTTTCTGCGAGAGATATACAAATGCAAGATAAGCAATTCACACGTGGAAAATCGTTTGATACTTTTGCTCCCTGTGGTCCTTGGATAACAAGCGCAGAAGAAATAACAGATGTGGATAATTTACAGCTGACAACAAGAATAAATGGACAAGTTAGACAGAATTCGTCTACAAAGAACATGTTCATAAATATACCATCTATTGTGTCTAAACTAAGTCAGGTAATGACATTAGAAAAAGGAGACATAATTGCAACAGGAACACCAGAAGGTGTAGCATTGAATAATCCAGATACTCCATTTCTTAAGGATGGAGATGAGATAGAAATGGAGATAGAAAAACTAGGAAAAATTCAAAATACTGTCAAGTTTATTGGCTAGACATATTTGGTGAGACGTAGACTTAAAATTACGATAAAACAGCATTAAATAAGAAAAATGGCAACTAAAGAACAGAATCTTGAATCTCTTAATAATGCTATGTCTACATTGAACCAAATAGCTACCAACCCTTCAACTCCCAGAAACATTCGAAAAAACATTGCAGAATTAATTGAGGGATTAAAATCAGACAAATATTCAATCTCTGTGCGTGCAGTAAATACAATTAGCTTACTTGATGACGTAACTCAGGATCCTAATTTGCCATCTTACGTTAGAACCTCTTTATGGCAGGCTGTATCAACATTAGAAAGCATAAGAGAATAAATTCCTGAACTGTTTACAATCACCTGTGAAGATTGAAGAATATATAAAATCTCTACCAAACGATATAATTTCTGGTGATGACGTTCAGCTTCCAGAACATTCCTTTAGGAAAATATTTGAATTTTTAAATCTTAATGAAAACGATGTTTTTTATCACCTAGGTTGTGGTGATGGTAAAGGAATTAAAATAGCGTTACAGGAATTTCATGTTAAAAAGGCAATAGGTGTGGATAACAACAAGGAAAAAATCCAACAAGCGAAAAAACTTGCAGAAGAGAATGATTTGAAAGCTGGGAAATTTTTATGTGAAGATGTTGTAACAACAAAAATTGATGATGCGACTGCAATTCTGTTTTGGTTTACGGATATAGAAATAATTGAAAAAATGAAGAAAAGGTTTCAAAGTCTACACGATGGATGTAGAATAGTTACAATTTGGGGCCCGCTTCCTGAATGCCTACCTGCTCAAGTAGATTTTCCATATATCATAAACCAAGTTCCTTTCAAACATGCTGACCTAAAGGAACAGCTTCTAGCAATTTTTGGGATAAAATGTATTGATTTTGTTACCGCTTGGGAATATGCAGAGAGGTATACAAAAGCAGTTGCACCACATAATGTAGAAAATGATAGATTTTTAACTATTTTACAGTCACTGATAATCTGGATTAACGCAAAAAACCTTGGTATTACGTGTGGAGATGATATTCCAATTCCAATTAAAAACTACATGGAAATTTTAAAAAAATTTTTTGGTATTGAAGTTGAACATTTGCTAAATGACACCAACCTTAAATTTTAATCCAAACTTAATTGATTATGGAAGAACGGATTAACATTAACGTATCTGCTACAAATTACGAAAAATCGAGCGATGGTATCAGTTCTATACTGACAAGGCTTGAAGAAATGGTACATGAAGAAGATGGGTTTGTTATTACAGATTCAGAATTTGCCTTTGGTTGGCATTTTTATATCGTTTCAGTAAACAAAGTATTAGCTGAGAAATTAGCCGACCAAGTTGGAGAGAGCTTTCAAAAATTAAAGGGAAAAGGTTTAGAAAAGAAGTTTCTAACTTGGTTTTCACAACAAATACAAGAAAAAAACATCAAGGCAAAATTGGCAATTAAAGAAGAGATGGAATCAAGCAAATACGGAATTTTTTAGTATAAAATAAAGGCCCTCGAGGGGAATCGAACTCCTGTCCGGGGATCCACAATCCCCTATACTAACCACTGTACTACGAAGGCCACAAAGATTATGACATTTTTTCATCTAATAAATTAACTTACAAGGAAGAGTTGTTTGGATAGGAAAAACCTCTAGATTTATTATCATCTAGTAAAAAAATTGTATTGTGAAAAACGGTAAGGGTTGGTTTGTTGCCATGGCAATAACTGTGGCATTAGTATATGCTGGCTTTGTTTACATAGTCCCATGGCACCATGGAAACTGGTGGTTCACTTAATCCCGTGGCACTAGAATTGATTATTTTGTTCTAAATCTCTTTCGAAGATTTTTGAATTTTTTTGATCCAAAGGGATTTACACTAAACTGCTTTGTCCAACGATAAGTCACAATGGCTGATATTAAAGTTGAAATAATCAATATTGGAGCAATCCAACTCCATGAAATCTCAAGGTCTGGAATTCCAAAAATAGTAGCTACTGTGTTAGGTACCAAAACAGCAGTTGCCGCAACTGTTAGCCAGACAATTAATTTTGTTAACTTGTTGGAAGTTTCAGTTTGTATAATAGTTACTCCTGTAGAAATTATGTCCATAACATTTTCAGCCATCTGAATTTGCCTGTCAAGTCGTCCTAAAATTACCTCAAACTTTTCCAGAATATCATCATCATCAGTTAGCATGTCAGGATCACCAAATTTGACGTTTCTAACTGTATCATGAGTAGCCCAAACAGCATTAAGAAATGTCAATAATGATCTTTTCATGTTAGATATTTCAAAACCAATGTCACGTTCAGTTTGTCTTGAACCAGCTAGATCTATTTCTAGCTGTTCTGCCTGCTCAACAATTATTCTTAAACTGGAAAAGTTTGTCTCACTGACTTCATCCATTAACCTAAATAACAAAATGGTTTGTCTATCTGCCCATTGCTCTGGTTCTTTTGGAAGTTTTCTCATCAATGAGTTAGAATAATTATAAAGTTTTGTGATTTTTCCTCCATAGTCGTCATGAATAGTTAGTATTAGATCTTTTTTCATGAAAATCAAAACAGGTGATGTTTGTGTTCTGCTATCGCCTGTAACAATAAAAGGTAACATTATACCAAGAGTGTCGCCCAAATCCTCGTATGCTGAAACATATCCAGAAAGTAGAACCTTAGGATCCATTTGGATATCAAGTTTTTCAAGAATCTTTGGGGTCTCGTTAACAATATCATCTACGACGCATTCAATCCACGTAAGATTTCCAATGGAAACTGTTTTTGCGGCCTCTTCAAGAGCAATGCTTTCTTTCTTAAATGGAACTCCCTGTTCCTCAATGCCAGCTATGCTTACTGCCTTGAGCATGAATAAATGACTGAAATATCCAATATACACGTTTCAGCTCAGGAAAATAGTTTTTTGGTTTAAGCTTTTTTCTTCTTTTTCCTTTTTTCTACCGCTCTTCGGAGTAACAATGAAAAAATAGTTCCCGCAGGTATTCCAACTATTGTACCAATGCTAACATATGGAGCTATAAAGAAATCCCCTACCCATATTCCACCATCATTAGTAATCTCCAAGAAAGTTTTTGGGCGAAGTAACAGTGGTACTGACGAAGAATCTGATTTTTCATCACCAAGATCATCAGTATAACTTACCACAACTTTGACTGGTACTGTATGCTCTGTAGAAACGTTAATGGGAGTAATCATTTCCGCCTTTATGTTAAAGGGAGTTCCTTTTTCTAACAATGATATCTTATATGATGTGTCTCCTCTAAACTCAATGTCCTGTGGTACAATGATTTGCACAGTTAAGTCATTGAGATCGATGTCATGAGAAATTACACTTACCTCAAATGGGAATTCTGTATTTGAAAATATTGATTCTGGTGTAGTTGTTTGAATCGTTACGACTGGTTCTTTTAGAACCATAATGGGCAAAGCAATGGTAGTTTTGGTTGCAGGCATGGGATCAACGTTATTACTAACTAGAACTTGAGAGTATGAAACGTTAAGAAAGTGTTTTCCTTCGTTTGTATTCTTGGAAACTTCATAATCAAGTGTTGTTCCAAACGAGCTTGTGGTTGTAAGTTCTTCTATTGTGATCGTTTCATCACCAAGTGTTTTAAAAGCAAAATCTGGATTTGTTATTGCAAATGAGATATCCTGTTTATTTTCCCAGCCATTGTTTTCTAGATGTATAGAAATTGAAAATGTTCTACCAATCATTACTGATTCAGGATAAGTAATCTGCAAATCCATACCGCCTTCAAATGTTTGCGTCAAGTTTTCGGCGTCAGCCATAGGCATAGGAATACAGAAACTTAAAAAAATTAAAAGGAACAGTGGTGAAAATTTCAAAACATCCATTACTCATTTTTGGTTATTTTGTAATAGAATGTTTCCATCCTATGACAGCATATGCAAATTTAAGTAAGCCTGCATATGATTTTCAGTATGAGTTGTTCTGGAGAAGTTGTAGAAAAAGAACCAGAACTAATTCAAATCAGACCTTCTATCGTAAAACAACTCAAGAAGGCAAAATATGGTGTATCTGATCATTCTACTGTAGAATTATGCCATTGGACAAAAAAATCATTTAGAGGTGAAGGGACGTGCTACAAACACAAGTTTTATGGAATTAGTACACATAGGTGTATGGAATTTTCTCCTGCTGGAATGTATTGTGAGAATAGATGTGTATACTGTTGGCGACCGATGGAATTTTACGAGACAATGGAAATGAAACCAGAAAATGTCGCTGAACCAGAAGAAATCATGACCAACTTGATGGCAGAAAGAAGAAAATTGATTATGGGACATTATGGTGATCCAAATCAAGACAAAAAGAAATTAGATGAATCATTACTTCCAAGCCATTATTCAATTTCACTTTCTGGAGAACCTACAATGTATCCAAAATTACCAGCACTTATCAAATATTTGAAATCCCTTGAAGCAACAAAATCAATTTTTTTGGTCACAAATGGTCAGGAACCAGACATGATACAGAAACTTGGAGATGAAAATGCCCTTCCAACTCAACTTTATCTTTCAACCAACGCGGCAGATTATGAATCCTTTTTGAAAATCAATAGACCTAGATATGATGATTCTTGGGAAAGATGGAATAGAACTCTAAAGATGTTATCAACTCTTGATACTAGAACTGTTCTTCGAATTACTTTGATTAGAGGTTATAATGATGATGAAGAAATGATTCCGGCTTTTGCATCACTCTTACAAAAATCAAATACACATTTTGTTGAGATAAAATCATACATGCATATTGGAAGATCAACAAATAGACTTGAACATTCAGACATGCTTGAAATGAGTGAGGTCAGAAGTTTTGCAAATAAATTAGCTCAAGAAAATAGCGACTTTACAGTTATGGATGAAAGTGGAATATCAAGAATAGTGATATTACAAAACAAGAAACGATTTGTGGATCGTTTCATTCCTGCTTGTTGTTAAACCAACTGGCAAATTTTTTCAGAGATTCATACCTATGAGAAAGCTTGTTTTTGTCAGCTAATTCTGCATAAGTCTTGTTTTGTTTTTCTGGAATAAAGATTGGATCATAACCCCAACCTCCATCTTGAATATTTTTCGAAATTTTTCCTGCCACACTAGATTCAAACAATGTAGGTTCATTACTAGAATCACAGAAAGCAATTATTGCTACAAATTGTGCATCTCTATTATCTCCTATCAGCTTTAAAATTCCATTATTTCCAATTGTATTGAAAATATAAGATGAGTATGGACCTGGAAAACCAGATAACGAGTCAATGAAGAGGCCATCATCCTCAACTATAACCGGTTTTTTGCATTTTTCATATGCATTCTCTACCTTTTGTAGTGCTATTTTGGATAACGAATCGTCTTGAATTTCTACTAATTCTGTTTGGAAAAAACTCAATTTTATTCCAAATTCCGCCAGAATTTTTTCTGCTTCTTCGTACTTGTGGATGTTCGATGAAGCAAAAAGAACATCATACGACTCTGGCATATCTCCCACGACTTTCAATTATCATAACTTTATTTGTAATCTTTGCAAAACGTTCCTTGCCAACTGATGACTTGTATCCAGATAAGAAATTAGACCATGCTCTTTCAAAAACATCTGCATGTGCGCTATTCAGAATCTCTTTGAATAATCTTAGATCAACTGCGTGATCGTCAGATTTGAGAGTTCTACTTGCAAGACCAAAATCTATTATGAATATATTTTCTTTTGATATTATAAAATTAGATGTGGTCAAATCTCCATGTGCTATTCCGTTTTTATGCATAGTACCAACTAATCTGCCAATTTTTTTGCAAGAATTTACCAGATTGGAATTTGGCAAGTCACGTACCAAAACACCATCAATTTTTTGCATTATAATATTACAATTTTTTATGTCAACAAAATGAATTAACGGTGCATGAATTCCAAATTCTTTTACTTCAGACATAATTTGAGATTCTCTTATGGTTCTCTGTTTTCGAAGACGGTAATCAAGAGATGAATTGCGATAGTCTTTCTTCTTCCTTGATTTTAAAATAGCTTTTTGACCGTTCCATGTAGTAAAAAAAATGTCGCCCTCAGCTCCCCTTCTAATTAATTTCATTAATATTATATTCCATGGCTAACAGATTAAAATCTATCATGGATCCAGATGAAAAGAGAGTTAGGCAAGAGGATTGTAATGAGGATACCTTGGGGATTGGAATTTTAACTCTTACAAACAAACGAGTTGCGTTTGATAAAAAACACGCCAGAGTCATGGATTTTTCAGGTTCTATAGGTGAGACGATATTAGATGTACCGCTAGAAAATGTTACAAAAGTTTGGAAAGAAGGCTTGTTGATGAAAAAGGTATGTTTTACTGCAAAAACAAATGATGGTGAAAAAACATACAAGTTTGGTGTATTTAGCAATGGGAGCTGGCGGAAAACATTTGAAAAAACTTTAGAAAACTTTCATTCCAAAAAACCTGATGAAAAATAAATCTAATAAGGAATTTCTACCGTATCAAGTCTCCACGATTGTTTGACGAAAGTATTTTCCAAACTGGTTCCTTTTTTCACAGAAGCTTCAAGCAATCCTTGCCAAGCAATTTGTGAACCACAATCACCGGCAAATTTTTGTGGAACTACAAAAAACTTACATTTTTGCCTTTTACATATACTTTGTAGCATAGTTGACAATCTTTTGTTTGCTGCAACGCCACCAACTATCATTAGCTCCTTTTTTTTGGTAAAAGCCAATGCACGCTCTGTAGCTTCACAAATCATTGCAAATGCAGTTTCTTGAAGCGAATAACATGCATCTTCCACACCCTCATTTACAATATTTTTTGTAGCAGAAAGAAGTCCTGAAAATGACACGTCATTTCCTTGTACTGAATAAGGAAGTGGTATGTAGTTGGATTTTTTTTCTGCAAGCTCCTCAATTTTTTTTCCGCAGGGAGATGCAAATCCAATCGACCTTCCAAATTGGTCAAGTAGTTGACCTAAAGTAATATCCAACGTCTCGCCAAAAACCCTCCATTTTTTACCCAAAAAAGCTAGTAACATGGTATGTCCACCAGATACTAACAAGACTAGAGGATTTTTTGCGCCTGTCAGCATTTTTCCCAGCTCAATGTGACCAAGAGCATGGTTTACGGGAAAGATTGGAATTTTGTAATAAGATGCTAGCGCTCTGGACACTACCGCGCCAACACGTAGACATGGTCCGAGTCCCGGACCCGCAGCATATGAGATTATGTCAAGGTCAGTTACAGAAATCTTTGCTTTCTGTAACGCTTCAACTAATACCGTACTGCCATTCTCAACATGATGCCTAGAAGCCTCCCTTGGATGAATTCCCTCACCCTTAGGCGGACCATAAATTTTTCGAACATCTGAAAGAATTTCACCACGTTTCCCATTTTTATTAAGAACAGCACAAGAGAAAGTATGCGCTGTGCTTTCAACACCAAGACAGATCATTTCATCCTCTGCTTAAACTTGAGACAATTTTAATCACATCGCCGTTTTTTAATTGATGATCAGCACCTATTCTCTGCTTTGTTTTGGCATCTATGGCAAACAGAAACCCCTTTGCAATATCCTGATGTATAGTTTCTGCAAGATTTTTTGCAGTTGCATTTTCAGATAAGAGTTTAGCATCTGGAAGTACTTCTCCCTCCTTGTTTGAGAGTTTTGTTTCGTCTTCTACAGGAAATACAACGATTAATTTTAGCACCCTAAATACCGCAGAATTTAGGGCGGTTTGAATTCCAGTGGAGTTTAATTTTGACAAAACATTTTCTACAAGGTTTAATGCATCCTTTTGTTGTGAAGATATATCCACATTTTTGTTTATTACAAACTTTTCATTTCCCGGAATATAATCAATCAAGTTTGCCTTAGCAGCCTTTTTCAATAATAACTCAGTTTCTGCACTGCAATTTACGATCTCACGATTTCTATGTATTTCGTTTGTTATCTCCAAGTCCTTACACAAATCAGCCTTATTTGCAGCAATTAGCATAGGCTTGATCTTTTTTCTTAACGTTTGTGCAAATTTGGTTATGTCGGAATCATTCCATTCAGTGGGTTTTTTGGTAAGCAAGCCCAAACTTTGTAAAATTTCATGAACCTCATGAACCTTAACTCCAAGACCACTAAAACGATCCGTAATACCATCTGCTAATTTTGTTGATTTTTTTTCTATCTCTTTGGAGAGTTTTTGCCATTCGCGTTCAAGTATTTGTTTAAACCAATAATCAAACTCTTCCTCAACAAACTTGATATCTTCTCTAGGATCATGCGATCCCACGTTTACATGCTGACCCTGTAAGTCAGTTGATCCCGAAATATCTACAACATGAATTAACATATCTGCCTGTCTGGCATCATCTAGAAACTGATTGCCTAATCCTTTTCCTTCATGGGCTCCTGGAACAAGACCTGCAACATCAATAAGTTTGATAGGTATGAACCTAATTCCAGATACGCATAAAGGATTATTGTGATTTATTTTAAAATGCTTGCATGCGCACGTGGTACTAACATATGCAATTCCAACATTAGGCTGAATTGTTGTAAACGGAAAGTCTCCTATCTGAACTGGAGTTTCAGTTGCCGCTGAAAAAAATGTTGACTTGCCAACATTGGCTTTGCCAAGAAGGCCAATCTGCATATCATATAATCAGTGTTTATACATATTAGTATTACAGAAATTTTTAACCAAGCATGTTTTTGTTCTCTTGTGTTAGTTTTAACAGGAAATCCTGGTGTAGGAAAACATACAGTATCTAAAAAACTTGCTAAAATTCTAGGCTATGAAATTATTGACGTTAACAAGGAAGCCGTAAAAGTGGGGATGTCGGAACAAAATGATTCCATTGATGTAGATGTTGAAAAAACACAAAGAATACTAAAAGAAAAGATTTCAGATAAATCACTGGTTGTTGGACATTTAGCACCGTTTGTGGTTTCTAAGGAATTAGTTTCAACGGCAATTGTTCTTAGAAAGAGTCCTTATGAGCTTATCCAGATTTATGAAAGAAGAAATTATTCGAATAAGAAAAAAAATGATAATCTTGGAAGTGAGATTTTAGGTGTTGTTGCTTATGATTCAATTGAAAAATTTGGTGAAGATAAGACATTTCAAATCAACACAACATCTCTTACAGTTGAAGAGGTTACCAAAAAAATCGAGAGTGTAATTAATGGAACTTTCAGGGGGGATACTGTAGATTGGTTAACAGAGATAACTACGAAAAATGATTTAAGAAAATTTTTTCCAGACTAATTTAATATAGAACAGTTTAAAATTGTTATAGATTGTTTGAGATAACAAAAAGCGACTTAGCAGGTAGAATAGGTGTTTTGCATTCCAACCATGGTAAGATTGAAACACCTGCTTACGTTCCAGTAATTCATCCTGTAAGGCAGATAATTCCTGCCAAAAAAATTAGAGAGATTGGTTTTGATCTTGTAATTACAAACGCCTATATCACAATGAAAAAGTTTGGGCAAAATGCAATTAAAAGAGGAATTCACGATATAATCAATTTTGATGGCGCCGTTATGACAGATTCAGGAGGATATCAGGTATTAGAATATGGTGATGTAGATGTTGCGCCTGCTGACATGGCTGAATTTGAAAAAGGGATAATGACAGACTTTGCAATACCATTAGACAAACCTACAGGTTATGGTCTCAGTAAAAAAAAGGCAAAATCCTATGTTAGCCAAACTCTAGAGGTTGCAAAGGAAACACTTGACAATAGTTCTGACAATGGTCAGATTTGGATTGGTCCAATTCAAGGTGGGGAACATCAAGAATTAGTAAAAAACTCTACCAAAAATCTTGTCAAATATGGTTTTTCAATGCTAGCACTTGGCAGTCCTGTTGAATTTATGGAGTCATACGAGTATGCACTCCTAGCATCAATGATAATAACTGCCAAAAAAGAGATGCCTGATGCAATTCCATTACACCTTTTTGGTGCTGGCCATCCATTGACAATTCCTCTCGCCGTAGCACTTGGATGTGACACTTTTGATTCAGCATCATACGTACTTTATGCTAAGCATGATAGATACATGGAAGAGGACAAAACAAGCCGCCTTGCAGATATTAGATGCTTTTCATGTACATGCGAAGTATGCACAAAATTTAGCCCAAAGGAAATACTCTCATTAGAATCTGAAGAAAAGATAAGCAAAATCGCTCTTCATAATTTGTTTGCCATTAAAGCCGAAGTAGACAGAGTCAAAGAATCAATTCACCAAGGAAGGCTTTGGGAATATGTAATGAAGAAAATGCGGGCACATCCAAAGCTGTTTGAGACAATCGATATTTTTACTAAAAATTCTAATTACTTTGTAAGCACCACGCCAAAATTCAAGGAAAGATCCATCTTTCTGTTTTCAAAAGAGGATCAATATAGACCAGAAATACTTGCATTCAAAAACACTGTACAAAAGTTCAAAACCAGGAAAAAAATTGCAGTTCTAACCAAAAATACCACAATCAGACCAGCTTATCTGACAAATGAATATTCTATACTTAGGGAAAAGTTCAAAGATTCTGAATCCATCCAGTTTTGTTTTTACAATCCATTTCTTGGAATTATACCTTTGGAGCTTTCAGATATGTATCCAGCATCACATTATGAGATGCCAAGAAAAGAATTTGTGCCTGAAGATTTTCCAACATTTGAAAAAAACTGGAATATTTTCTTTTTGAAAAATAATTTTAATATTTTATACATATCAAAAAACGATGATTTTCTTAAGCCGTTTGTAAAGATACTACCAAAAGGTACAAAAAGAAAATTTTTCTAAAAATAAAATAAAAAAAGATTAGAAAAGATACAGCTTAATGGTTAAGGTCTGCTGCGTCTTCTGCCCATCCTTTAACGAATACACCGTTCTTGTGAAGAGGTACAGGTTGTCCTGCAGTATAATTCATTGGTTTCATCCAAAAGATTGACTTTGTTGGGCATACACCAATGCATGCTCCATCAGAGATACATCTTTCTGGATAAAATACAAATGCCTTTCCTCTCTTCCAACCTTCAACAGGTTTAACACGGAGTACGTCTGGGCCAAGAGTTGTACAGATTTCTACACATAGTGCACATCCAATACATCTCTGTTCATCTACGTCTGGTAAAATTGCTATTGGCATTTATTTCACTCACAATAAAACATCATTTTTCCTATTTAAACCATGATTGAAAATCATAACACGGTTATAGGATATTTGATCGGTTAGGTATAACTAAAGTTAAATTAAAAACAAAAAGAAGACGTGATTTTCACGTTTATTTTCGCATTGCTTCTATTTGACCAGAAGTTACCCAGTCAAGTAGTTCTGCTGCGGATGGATTTAGATCTGCCTTTTTATCCATCAAATTTTTCACCCAAATCCAGTTAACCTGGTTTAACAGTGGTTTGTTTGCCTCATCGCCTGCACGAACTTTTTTAACTAGTTCTTGGTCTTGTGTTTTTTCCCATTCTGCATAAGTTCTTCCCATGTTTGATCTGATCTTAGCTGACGCTAATTAAAGCTTATGCTGATTTTCCAGATCGTAATTTGATCTATTTATGTAAGAAGACTTTAAGGTGCAGGCTCAGAATTTTGTCCATGAAGATTAAAGTTCTGGGTGCAGCTGGTGAAGTTGGTAGATCTGGGTTTCTTGTAAATTGTGATGGCACAAATTTACTTTTAGACTATGGTGTTATGTTTGCCAAAAAACGTACCGACCCCCCAATATATCCACTCCATGTTAAGCCAAAAGACGTGGATGCTACAATAATTACTCATGCTCATTTGGACCACTCTGGATGTGTTCCGTCTTTGTTTAATGGAGGGAATACCAGTGTTTACTGTACACCTCCAACCCTTGATCTAAGCATGTTACTGATTGAAGATATGCTGAAGATTGAAAAAAACAAGCATTCATTTCATAACGGTCATGTTAACAGCATGCTCAGAAATTCCAAGGAGATTAGATTTAAGGAACCTGTAAAGGTTGGAAATGCCACATTTGAATTACGATCTTCTGGTCATGTTATAGGCGGCAGTACAGTACTTGTTGAAGCTAATAATAAACGACTGTTTTACACGGGAGACATTAATCCTAAAGGTTCAAGGATGTTGCCAAAGGCAGACTTGGACATAGGAGATATAGATATTTTGATTACAGAAAGCACCTATTCGCAAACAGATCAAATGCCACGGAAGGAATCAGAAAGCGGATTAATTGAGTTTGCGAATGAAGTTATGGACAGGAAAGGAACATTATTCGTTCCTTCATTTTCTGTTGAAAGATCGCAAGAGATTGCATGTGTATTAAAGAATGCAAACTTCCAACATCCGGTGGTTATGGATGGTATGGCGTTAAAGGTCAACGATATCATGCTTCGCTATCCTGAATATCTGAAAGACATGAAGATATTTGCTGATGTAATTGATGACGCCGTTTTGATAAGAGACCATGGTGATAGAGAAAGAGCAATTTCAGAACCATGCGTTGTAATTTCTCCTGCTGGCATGTTAGTGGGTGGAAATGCTGTATATTACATGCAAAATCTTGCCTCTGATGATAAGAATGGAATTGCCATGGTCTCATACCAAGCAGAAGGCACACCTGGAAAAAAAATGTTAGAAACGGGAAAGATTTCTTTTAGAGGAAAAGAAATGAAGGTAAAAGCTCCTGTAAAACAATTTGAATTTTCTGGTCATGGAGATAGGACTTCACTTTTTGATATGATAAAAAACATCAAAGGAGATCCAAAAGTCTTAACTGTACATGGCGATGAAAATTCCTGCACAAAATTTGCAGAAGAGATTCATGAAAAGTTTGGTCTTGATGCATATGCACCAAAACTCGGTGAAGAGATAGCCGTGTAATATGCCTGATCTTCATACCGATATCAACATACGCGAAACTATCAACAGCGGTCAGGTTTTCTTGTGGGAAAATTATGGAAATGAATGGTTTGTGATTGATGGGCATGATATCATTATGGCAAGGCAAACACCATTTGAAGTCCTGACATTTTCAAAAAAGGCAAAAAAATTTTTCCGGGAAGATGACAACTACGAAAAAATCCTGAAAAACATCACAAAAGACAAAATTGTAAAAAAGGCAACAAAGCACTAACCAGGACTACGTGTTACAAGACAAGATCCTTTTCAATGCTGCATTTCGTTTATTGTTTCATCAAATTCAAATATACCAAATATCAGAATGCGACTTCAAAAATTATGTAGAAAGTTTGGTACTAAGGTTAGGTTCGAAAAAAGAGAATTTTTTCTTTTTCCTAGACCTAAAAGGCTTGCAAAGGCCACATTGCAAGATCTACAAGAATGTAAACTGGGATATAGGTCAAAATATGTTTTAGATGCGTCTCGTGCCATTGCTTCAGGGGAAATTGATTTTGATGAATTAAAAAAGGTGGATTACCAAGAATGCAAGGAATCGCTTTTAAAACTACCTGGAATTGGAGACAAGGTGGCAGACTGTGTTATGTTATTTTCTCTTGAAAAACTTGAAGCATTCCCATTAGATACATGGATAGTAAAAATTCTACAAAAATACTATTCCGACAACTTTTGTATGGATAAAAAAACTATATCAAAAAAGAGATATGAAAATATCCACCAGGATGTTTTGGATCATTTTGGAAAGTATGCTGGCTATTCTCAACAATTTCTATATAAAATGGAAAGAGATTTGAACGAAAAAAAGTGGCTATAAAACCCTTAATAAAGTAAAAATTTTTTTGATTCTTGGGCTCATAGCTCAGCTTGGATAGAGTGTTGGACTTCTAATCCAATGGTCAAGGGATCGAAGCCCTTTGGGCCCATTATTATCTCAACAATTATTTATTCTGACTAAATTATCCAACAACAGTGAAGGACATCAAACTTACGTTAGATAATCTGAACATAAAACCTAACTCTGAAATTAAGGGATATGTAACCGTAAACTATCCTGGTATGTATGATGGCGTTGTTATTAACACTCAGATCATAGGTTCAAACAAACTAATAGTTTACAAGTCATATAACGATGAAAAAATTTCCAATAATGTTTCACGGCTCTTTATTAGCAGAGATGTAATGCCAGATAATAAAGCAAAGTTTACTGCAGTAATTGAATTTGAACCTAAACAGTCACATGACGTAAAGTTTCGCGCTTCAATTATAGAACAACACAAGGAAGTAGAAAGTGACCAGTTGTTTGCAAAGTTTTCAGCCTAAAATCTAGCCTGTGATACTACAACCGTTCCAGTCATCCAGGGATGTGGATCACAATGGTACTCAATGGTTACTGGTATGTTTGGTGGCGCCTCTGTGAATAAGAATTCGTATGTATCACCCGGTTTAATGACACCTGCAGAACCAAAGTCTCCACTATAGCCATCAGTATAGCGATGGTCTGGTGTAACTGTGTGTGCAGTCTCATCCACGTTTGTCCATATGACATGATTGTCAATGCTTAATTGTAAGTTGACCAGCTTTGGCACATAATTGTCCTGTTGGTCAGCATTTGAGGATCCTAGAATCATCTCAATGTAAGTAGATTTAACAGGATGTAAAACATGCTCATCAATATCTGGTGTTGCAAGCTGCTCTGGGAGGTAAAACATTGTATAGTAACCAATTCCTATTGATGATGCAACCAAAAGCGTAATCAGACCTACTCCATACTGACTACCTGAAACTGTACTCAATGTTTTGCAATGATTTGTAAAAGTATTATAAAGTTTGTTGAAGAGAAATGTGATCTTTTTATGGCTTCTTTAGATCAGACATGCCAAGGTTTTGTTCCCTATCCAAGTCTAATTCTGCTGTGGTTGGTTTAATTTCTGGTGATGGTTCAGCAATTTGTCCTTGTGATGGTTTTTCCTCAGGTAATTTTTGAACCCCGTCTGTTTGTGGCAGTGATTTTTGTGAAGTTTCTATCTGCTTGGTGGTAGGAAGTTTTGGCGGCTTTGGTATATTTTTTGATTGAGAGCTAGCATATCGGTAAAGATGGAAGAATCCAGCAAAGGTGATCAAGATAACGCCTGTTATCCACAAGTTGACGTTGTTCATACCAGACAAGAACGCGTTATACGCAGCTATGTTAAGGAAGACTTGGAAGGCAAGCAAGGCAACAAGCATCCAGTTTGTCCATTTTATTGATAGCTTGATTTCTGATACCTTCTTTGGTCCATTTGCCTTGGCAAGCTTTGCCTTTCTTTCGGCATCCTTTGCAAGATGAATCATCATTAAGGTGAATCCAAAGCTGAGCGGCACAAGCAGAATCATAACCAGATACAGGTTGATTGGATCAATTACCAGCCTTTCGACTAGTGGAATTGTGGTGTCCGGTGGGATGTAAAATCCCCAGTATGTGGTTACCAATATCTGGGCAATTCCTGTAATGCCTATTGCAGTAATCCACGGGCGGTCTTTCCAAGAGAATTTTTTGTATCTGTCAATAAATGGCGTAAGTAATAAAACACCTATGAACAGTGCAGGCCACAGCACCCCCGTAAGAAACTTGTCGTACTGTGTCCGCAAAAAGGCATACAATGCAGTTAGATACCACTCCGGAACAGTAATTCCAGGCGGCACGGTTGGTTCAAACTTAAAGCCCAAGTCAACAGGGAAGACGCCGCCAGCCAGACACATTGCACCACAAACTGCCATAACCATTGGCACATCAAACACCAAGAATCTTGGCATGTGCACTGCCATCAGTCCGAGCATGACGATGGGCAAAATGAAAACATGTTGTGCGTAGAACCGAAGCACAAAGTCATGAAAGCCAGCACCAAACGCCAGTTCACGAATCATGGGCCCAGCTATAGGAATGGAGTTGGTAAGCCCTGCGGCAATGCTGATTGCAAGCTCTGCCCTCTCACTGAAGATTATATCATATCCAGTAAAGGCTTCGAGAATTGTTACAGTGCCAAGTATGACACCTGTTACCCACAAAATTTCATTTCTTATTTTGTATCTGCCACTAAAGTACTGGTAATACATGTGAAGGATGGCTAACATTACCATTGCGTTTGAGCCATGATAGTGGAGGTTCCTAATATGAAATCCAAACGGTACATCGTTGTTGATAAACGCAACGCTGTCCCATGACCTTGTCATGATTGGTTCGTAATAGAACATTAGTAACGCGCCAGTTACACCCAAAGTGATGAACATGATGAATGTGAGCATTCCCAAAAATCCAAAGGGACTTACAAACCGTGCTGGGAATGAAAACTTTATTCCAGTAAAGACAGTTCGATCTAACTCATTCCAAATCCAGTAAAAGAACTCGAGTAAGCCGTTACGCCTTTCAAGTGAAACGGCCATATCCTACAACTCCATTTTGGTTTACGCCCCACGTTGGAGGAGAAATGAACATAAATCCATCAGAATCAGCCTCAAAATCAAGTTGGGCAAGTGTGTTTGAAGGAGGAGCCTGCAGTGATGCTGGTCCTAGAAAGGAAGTGCCTGTCCGAACATCATACATGCTTCCATGGCAGGGACATTCTCCTCTCATTCGTCCTTCCTCTGGCCAGTACTTCCATAAACACCACAAATGAAGGCATATCATACTATATCCCCTAAATGAAGATACATCTTTTCTTGTACCTCCATATTTTTCGGGGAGCCTGATAAACTGCCATTTTCTAAAAGCCTCCTCATTCAGAACTTCATCGGCTGTTTCTGGATAAGTGATAATCTCAGCATGATTTACTGGGAAAGTGTGAAGATTTGCCTGGGTACCGTCAGGCAACATTACAGGTACTTTTGCAAGAGTTACAGATGATGGATTGGGCATGAATTTGCCCCAAGGGACAAAAGGCGCAAAAGCTAAAGATGTTCCTGCAGCACCTAAAAGCTTTAGAAAATCTCTCCTGGACATTCCGCCAGGACCTTTTTCCTGCTCAGACATTCAAGCTCACGTATCGCCAAATTGGTTATAAATCTTCTTTCAAAATTTTATTTTCTGTAGAAGTTTTTCTAAATCTCTTGACAATAATTGTGATCACGATTGCTGCAACAATAATAGCGCTGACTATAATTAACAAGTTGTTTTCAGAAACTGCCTCCTTTTCTTTGGAAATAACAGGTGGCGCTTCAACAAATGCATGATCAACATTAAATGATATCATCTTTGTCTGTTCGTTTTCAGCTAGGTCTACAGCCATAATCTTCAGATCATAAACCCCGTCATCAATCCCAGTTACATTAAATGAATGAAATGTCACGTCATCCAAGGATTCACCGTCAGGCAATAAAATGGTAATTGCCCCATCCTCAGCCAAATTTTCATCCTTTACTTTGAAATCGATTTGTAACGAGTGCGATACTGTTGTACCGTTTATTGGTGATTTTACCAAGATTTCTGGTGGGGCGTTATCAATGGTAAACGAAAATGTCTTTTCGACTTCGTTGCCAACTATGTCGGTTGCATGTATTCTCAAGTCATGCTTCCCGTCAGGTAACATTCCAAATCTTAAAGGTAACTGCTTTTGTTCGCGTTCTTCCCCATCAAGATAATATTTCACAAAATCAGGATTTTTCTCAATTATCTCTGGTAGTATATCAAATGTCTTGTTTATGAGTTCTGGAATTTCGAATATTATTTCAGGGGGCTTTATGTCAGGCACAATTGTAGTAAACTTTGCGGCAAGTGAGATAGGCTCTGTTATTGATGTCCCGTCAAATAGAGTAGAATGGACAAGTAGTGTATATGTTCCAGTCTGGTTTATTGGCGCAAACAGCACAGTGGACGTGTTGTCTCTGTTTTTTAGAGGGTAGAATGTACCACCACCACTAAATGAGGATGTGCCAAGCCAGTCGCTAGTTGGCCAGCCCAAAAACTCACCAAATACACCTGGCGGAAAATTTGTCTGGATAATTTTCCCCTGTGGGTCAATCATAAACACGGTAAAGTTTGTGTTATCATTTTCCCACTCAAAGTCTATAGTGGCAGAGTTTATCGTATGATCCTGTATGTCAAAATAATACTGTCTCCAGTCACCAGCCATGTATCTGCTTGTCATGTCAAATGCGCCCTTTACAAAACCATTCCCGTACAAAGCGCCACCTGCCGAACCGGAAATCACAGTTTGCTTTACGTCTTTCTCAACCGTTTCGAGTACACCATATGAGACTGGTGACTTTATTTTGTGATATTTTCCTTCAAAACTTAAAAATCCTTGATAAACACCTGTTTGTCTGTCAGATGGTACTGAAAGTGTAGCACGTACATCAGTGAAGTCATTAGCAAAAATTGTAAGTTCGTCGTCAACCAATGCGCCTGATACAGTGATATCGTCCCATAAAACATTTTGATAGTAACTTGTAGAAAGAGTATAATCCATTGATGTCGAGTTTTGGTTGGTATTTCCTTTCCAGAAAGAAAATATCTTTGGTACAGGATACACTCCGATAACCGGCTCGTTTTCAAATTTTTCTAAGGGGTCGGATATACGAATCTCTTGAACCGTTCCCCAGGAGCCACCCCTGCTTACCATCGACAACTCATCGCTTGAAATTTCGTCATCTGTGTTTTTGTCTTCCCAATCATAAACATACAGAGAGGAAATTTTCAAGTCATCGGCATAAGTTGTGTCCGTCTGATTCATGAAAGTGTCGAATGGAAAGTGAAGGTTCAATATCATAAGCGAAGAGTCTGGATGGATTATACTAGTTTCATTAGAAATTCTATGCTCTGCTGGAATGTCACTTAGTTTGATGTAATTTGGTCTATATGTTTCTGGTTCATTTAAAATTGGGTCTTGCAGATGCGGTTCAGTGACTCCGCTCATTTGTAGATTCTCAATTAACTTTAGAGTTTCTGGTTTGATTTTAACATTAATTGTATAGTTGTTTGGATTTTCAATTGTAAAAGTAGTGGTGGATTCTTCCCCAGGATTCAATCTTCCACCATACCAACTTGTCATGGGGAATGTCTTGTCGGAAAGACCAAATTCATCAATACCAAATAAATCTGAATTAAATGATGATGAGGAAATGTCAATCACTTCTTTTATGTTTGAAAATGTTGCATCGTTATGCACCAAAAATTTACCGCCGTGCCCATTCACTATCCTTACAGCATCTAGCGCATTTACTAATCCCGCACCCTGTGTCAACGGGTCGTTGCGCAGATCTCCCGCAGATGACATCAGCAGATTTCGAATCATAAACGGATCATAGCTCACTGATTTTTCTTTCAAACTTTCAATCACGAGAGCCGCGCTCCCAGCAGCAATTGGTGCAGACATGCTGGTACCGCCAAAAACACTAAATGATTCCCTAGGCTCATCAGGTAATTTTGTTATGGCTGATGGAACGAAGCTATATGCCCCAATACTCATTAAATCTGGCTTTGGGTCGCCAATTACTCCGGGACCTCTACCTGAAAAATCAACAACGTGATCTGAATGGTCAGTTGTGTTACCAAATCGTGGCTCGCCTTTGAATGGACCATATCCAACAAAATCGTTACTTGTTACAGCACCAACTGAGATACCAAATGATGAGATGCCAGGCATGCCCATAGTGCCATATCCATGTCCGTTGTTCCCAGCACTTGATATTATCGTTGTACCTGTATAATTTTGATGAAGTGATTGTGGTATGACCAGTGCATTAAGGATGTGTGATGAGATGTCCAGACCTGGAGCATACTCTAGGCTTGGAAAATTGCTAACTCCCCAGCTGTTTGAAATAATATCTGCTTTTGGCTCGCCTGCGTATACCCACTTGTTCTCCTCGTTTTCAAACCCGGCAGCCCACATCCATCCATAAAATACATCGCCAAACCACAACGCCTTTACTGGAAGTATGCTGACATCTGGGGCGATACCTAGTATTGTGGATTTTTTGGTGTCATTGTAGATATCATACTCCATTTTTCCCTTTGATGCAATGATCGCAGAAGTGGCAGTACCATGTCCGAAAAAATCGTTCATTATCCCAAAGTAATTGCCGTTCTTATCCATTGCAGGTAACAAAGTCCCGTTAACTGCACCTAGCTTCTCATCAATTTCTGCTTTGTCTGAAAAAATTCCATATATGTCAACTACTCGTGCCCCTACTGTTCCAGCAGAATAATCGTTGATGCCGTCATCGTCTGAATCATAAAGCAGGAATTCGTTTCCACTGCCAATGTTAATCGGCGTCTCGTCGGTAAAGTCAAAGTCATAAGATGGTCTTACTCCTTTTTCCTTCGTAAAGTCCATCCAAGAAGTTGACATGTCCGGCGTAATGGTGTCGTATACTCCAGCTTGATTTGGATCAGTTACTAAAACAATCAGAACCTGAAGTTTGCCAAAATGAGAAGCGAGAATTGCACCTAGATGGTAAATCCCACTTTTGGATGGGATAAAGTCTCTTTGGCTTGTTCCAATTTTCATGTCACCTGTTACCTTGGCTTTAATAACATAAGCATCGCCATAAGCCGGAGAAAAAGAATTGTAAACAGAAATTGTGCCGTTTTTTGCCAGTGTGTTCAAAAATATACCGTCATTTGACTCGTACACATTAGAGGTTGCATTTAATTGCAGTATGGCAGTTTTTGTGAAATTGTACACCTTACCATACTTTATGTTTGCAGCAAATGTTGCATTTGTAAGAACCAAGCCCTGTCCGTCGGCATCAAGCATTATGGGATTGTTATCGTCGTCTCGTGCCAGTGATTCCATGATGTCAGGATTTGAAAAGTCAACTCCAGTATCTACTACCGCAACAGTTACTCCTTTGCCAGTCACATCATAGAGTTTATGAACCTGTTCTGAATTTGCGATATTTCCAAATTGGGATATTTTAGTAATTGCGTTTGTTGAAACGTACTTGGAGTGAAAATCTAATGGCAAGTCCTCAATCACATAATATCCCTTTGACTTTAGTTTAGATGCCTCGTTTTCGGATAAAATTCCAACCGAGAAAAATCCCTTGTCAGAGTTAATTCCGTATGCAATATTTTTTGTGTCAGAATATGCGCTGTTTAGCGAGCCTGAACCATAAACCAGATATCTTTTTGTCGGGTTTTCCTGGTGGGACAGGTCTATTGAGATGATATCTGATGTTCTTTCAATGGCAAGATTTGAAAGTGTGGGAACTTCAGCTCCCTCAATAAAGCCATAAGAGCTTTGCTGAAACAAAATCAGCAAAAAAAATATCGATAAAAAAAGCGCCAGTTTAGGCATGATTGAAAATTCCTTGGTTGTTTATTATAACTATCTTCTTCGCGCAATTATTGAAATCTGTAGGGCAAGTATAACTGCAATGGCGCCCATTATAGGAAACAACAACGAATTTACCTGTAATGATGCTTCTTCTATATTATCCACTGCTGACGACATGGAAGATACACTAGCATCAATAGTTGTTACGCTGTCCCGTAGTTTGGTACTAGCATCTTCAAGGGTAGAGCCAAATCCATGTATGTCAGTTTGCAACACGTCAAGTTCATCCGATGCAGTGGTTAACACTTCATTTAGAGTTATGATCTGCTTAGATATTCCAGCTATGTCCTGTCCCAGAACAAGAGTAGCAGCAGAGCCATGTGACTGTGTTCCCTGGGAAAATGCTACCATATGGAAGATGTAAGTGCCTTCTATTCTAGGAGTGTATTCGACAAAATACAACCCTTCATGTAGCCTCTCTATTGACATCGCAAGGCTTTGCACCCTTCCGTCAGGAGAATGTATGTGTGACGATGACAGTACTTGCTTTGCATCACCACTCACCAAAAGACCATCACTTGTAACCTGTACAAATACACGGAAAGATCGATCGGTCGCTGCAATCTCTGGTGCAAATACTTGTGTAGCGATTTTGCGTTCTATGGGTATCAGTTCAAGTTCTGTTGATGATGCAAACTTTATGTCAATTTTTTGGCTTTCTCCAGTATTTGTTAGTGCCTCAACGGTGTAAGTGCCATATGGAAATTTTGTTGAGGAAGATGGCCAGTCCAGTATCTTATAGCTGAACGAGCCATCAGGGTTAGTTATAATTTGCTCAAACTCTGCAATGGTTCCAGCTGGCGCAAACAAACGTAAAACCAGAGGTGCATTTTCAGGTCCTGTACCATATACCAAAAGCGGATGTTGCGTAGCGTATATTTGCTGATTCGTATACACTTTCAGTTCTTCCGCAAACACCTGTGGTGAACTAACTGTAATTAGAAGACCAAGAATGACAAAAATTAGAAATTTCAACGTTTATGTTAATTTAGCCGTGTAGATATTGTTTCTGAATAAATCTTCTTTGCTTAGGTTAAAAAAAAAGAAAAGGGGGGGTTAGATTGTTTTCTAGTCTTATACTACGTCTATGGTTACTGATGTTGTTGGTGATAGCGCTGTTGGATTATCTACGCTCTCCCATACAAACACTGTTGCAGTGTATGAACCGGAAGTGCTAGGTGTCCATGACAATGCTGGACTCATTGATTGTCCTGCAGTCAAAGAACCTGTAATCCATGCTAACGATACCGTTACTCCGTTCTCATCCTGTACCTGTACTAAGTAGGCGAATGCTTGATCCTTGCTCTGTCCATTTGACACGTCGGCTGCAATCTGTACTTGTTGATCAACTGTTACTTCCGCAACTGAGGAGCCGAATGCGTCGACTACTCGTGCGTTAGCAGCAGGTGCTCTCTCAAGTGGTGGGAATGCAGTGCCAATTGTCAATGTGCCAGCTATGGTCAAGTCATCAGATGTCGTGTATGGTTCTGGTAGAGTCTCGTCAACATATTCAGCGGTTACTGTGTCACCTTCAGAGACACGAAGATTTGAACCAGAAGTTGCATCGGTGGAGGTAAAGAATACCGTTCCCTCGAACACTCCTGTATTTTCGTCAGTCTCGTTCAGGGTGAGTGTGAAACCACCGTTGTCTGAATCAGAGAATACGGCTACCGTAAATGTATCAATTATTTCGTCGTTAATGTTCTCATCCGCGTCTACAACTGTAAATACTGATGAACCACCTGCTGATGCAGCACTGCTGTCAAAGCTTGCTTCTCCAATATTCCAGGAGATTGAGGCTGAGGCAACAACTACTACACTATCGTTGTATTCGTATGAAACGGATACACCGTCAGTTTGTCCACCTGTCCTTAAGCTTCCACCATCACTGGCTATACCATCACA